>QHUV01000340.1 GCA_003222065.1 Gemmatimonadota bacterium
GGATTCTCGTCGATCGTGATCCCGAAGGATACCTGCTCCAGATCTTCTCGCGAAATGTGCAAGACCGCCCTACGGTGTTCTACGAGATAATCCAGCGTAAGGGCGCGCGGGGCTTTGGCAAGGGTAATTTCCGGGCGTTGTTCGAAGCAATCGAGCGCGAGCAAGCGGCGAGGGGGAATCTCTAGCCATGCCTATCTATCACTCGTTAGGTAGCATCCCCCGTAAACGACACATCGCGTTCCGCAAGCCGAAGGGCGGCATCTATGCGGAAGAGCTGATGGGTCACGAGGGATTCACGGGCACGTCATCGCTGCTGTATCACGTCCATCCGCCGACGACGGTGAAGTCCGTGAAGCGCATCAAGGAGCTCGAGTACGAGGCAGACTCCGATACCGCCTTACGACACCGGCACTTTCGCACGTCGAAAGCAAAGCGCGGCGGAAGTCCCACGCTCGACCGCTTGCCCCTTCTGTTCAACGCGGATGTGGCGATGCTTTACGTCGAGCCAGACGAGCAGGACGCGCATTTCTATCGCAACGCGCAAGGCGACGAGGTAGTCTACGTCGCGAAGGGCGCCGGCACCTTGGAGTCCGTCTTCGGTGACGTTCCCTTCCGCGAGGGCGATTACCTCATCATCCATCGTGGCATCCTGCATCGGTACAAGCTCGACATGAAAGGGGATCAGCCGAAGTTCCTCATCATGGAGGGCCGCGGCCATGTGCGTTGGCCAAAGCGATATCGCAATGAGTTCGGGCAGCTCAAGGAGGGCGCTCCCTACTCCGAACGCGACATCCGGCGTCCTCTCGAGCTCAAGACGCACGACGAGATGGGAGACTTTCGGCTGTTAGTAAAACAGTACAACGGCCTCAACGAGTTTATTCTCGATCACCATCCATTCGACGTTGTTGGTTGGGATGGATACTTCTATCCCTGGGCGTTCAACATTTACGACTTCGAGCCGATCGTCGGACGCTTGCACCAGCCCCCGCCGGTACATCAGACGTTCGAGGGTGACGGATTTGTCATCTGCTCATTCTGCCCGAGGCCCTACGACTTCGATCCCGAAGCGGTGCCGGCGCCGTATAATCACAGCAACGTCGATTCCGACGAGGTTCTGTACTACGCGTCTAGTGAATTCATGAGCCGAAAGGGAATCGAGTTCGGGAGTATTACGCACCATCCCGACGGCATTCCTCATGGTCCGCATCCCGGCCGCGCCGAGGCGTCGATAGGCGCGAAGCGGACCGACGAGCTGGCGGTGATGATGGATTCCTTCCGGCCGCTCCACGTCGCAAAGCAGGCGTTGCCGATCGAGGACCCAGCGTATCATCGCAGCTGGATCGAGCAACAGCACGCGGGTTTCAATCCTCCGACAACCTGAGCGTGCCGTGCGCGCCTGCTGAACGCGGCTATTGCGCCGGAACCAACCGGGAAAGTTCCGCGGCCTGATTGGCGTCGACGTCGTAGCGTGGCACGCGCTTTACGACCGGGTGCGAGCCCTGCATGACGACAGCCGCGGGCCTGATCCACGAACGGCGACACGAGGGACAGGTCGCGATGTGCAGATTCAGCCCGACGAGCCGATGTTTCCCGACGGCGTTCGTCACGTGCTGAGCGAGTGAGGGCAGCACGATGCCCGCGCGCGTCAGGATCTCGTCGAACACTGCCGACGGTGCGCGCTGCAACAGGCGCGTCGCCGGCGCGTACCGGCTGCACGGCGCACATGCCTCGAGCGACATGAGGCCCAGCCACATCACGAGGCCGCCCAAGAGAAACCCGGCGATTTGCAGGAGCTCGTGTGCATAGCCGAGCATGCCGAGCTCGGACGGGGCGCCGATCGCGCGCCCCCCTGGATTCTCCGCCGTAAGCTGCAGGTGCTCGGTGCGAATTTGCAAGAACTCCCAGAACGGCACGAGGTCGCGGATGAATTTGCCGCTGGAGAGGCGGAGCGTCGCGTACTCCACCCAGTGCATGAGCACCCAGGTCGAGAAGGCGATTGCGAGCATCTCGAACAAGATGCGCCTATTGGGAAGTGTTTGCGTCGTGCGTGCGGCAACATAGTAACCGCTCGCCGCGCCGAGCCCGCCGAAGAATGCGCCAGCTGGGATGACGAAGGCAAAGGTCAGCCCGAGCAGGTCGAGATCGAGCGCACGCTCGATGCCCACGTTGAACGCGACCACGCCGACGGCCGCGGCGATGCCCGCGAGAGTCGTGAGGGCCTCCGCTGAGACGCCCCGTATCTCGGCCCCGAACGACGGCCGCGCCGCTACCGCGAGGGGAGTGTGCACTCTGTACCGCGAATGACGTTAGGCGGCGCGGCGCGGGCCGGCCCCACCCGTCGGCATCGGTTGCGTGGCCGGCGCCTGGTAGACGCCGCGCTTGTCGCGCTGAGCGTACACCAGCACGCCAATGCCCCAGAGCAGCGAGAGGATGAGAAGCGCCAACCACATGTTCGTCTGCTCGCCGGGCGTCTCGAAGTATGCACAGAGCGTGACCGGCAGCGCCGCGAGTAGCGTCATCGCGTACATGCGTCCGACGCGCTTCCAGCGCATCGGACGCTTGCCGAGGAGCTGAAAGTGGTACTGCATCGATGTGCCGACGCCTTCGGCCGTTCCCGGCCGAATGAGCAGCGTGCCGATCGGCAGCAGTGGAAGAAAGAGCAGCGTGAGCCAGCGCGTCGCTTCGTACGTGTCGGCGGACACGCGGTGGTAGTCGAGGAGCCGGATCCCGGTACCGTTCACGGAGTACGGCTTGAGGAAGAGGCGTGTCGTCATGCAGGTTCGACGTACAACCCGCTGAGCGAGTCACGCGTTCGCGTTATGCAATATAGGGCAGGGTGGCCGACCTTGTCATCCTTCGCTTCGTTCAGGACGACAACCCCTTCTCGAACGCTGCAATTGCCGCGCGGGTGAACTCCGATGTCACTAAGGACCCGCTCATTTCCGCCCGCTCCGCGAGCAGGCGATCCCAATCTTCGGTGCCCTCCCACATCACTGCCTTCAGCCGCGATAGAGCATCGGGATTCGATCGAGCGAGCTTGCGCGCGAAGGTCTCGAGCCCGCTGTCGAGCGCATTCACGCTGTCGTACACGCGCGAGAACAGTCCGAATTCCTCGGCCCATCGCGCCGTGCGCCAGTCGGCGTCGATGGCCATCGCGCTCAGGCCGCCGAGTCCGATCTTCCGCTGAATGACGGGCCCGACGACGAAAGGACCGATACCGATGGCGAGCTCGCTCAGTCGAATCGAAGACGACTCGACAGCCATCACGTAGTCGGACGCCGCCACCAGACCAACGCCGCCCCCGACCGTTTTGCCGTGGACGCGCGCGATGATGATCTTCGGGCAGCGCGTCATCGCGAGAATGACGCGGGCGAA
>QHUV01000341.1 GCA_003222065.1 Gemmatimonadota bacterium
CCGCGCCGGACGAACATGTCGCCGACGCGGATCTCCGCATAGGCGACGTCGCCGCGAAACTGCTCATTGCTCGGGTCAGCAGCCATCAACTGCCGGGCGATGCGCATATCCTGCCGATAGCTATCGAGCGCTTCGCCGACGCGGCCCATCCGCGCAAGGATCTCTCCCTCGTTATAGAAGCTCACGGCCACCGTGCGCTGGTAGTCGGCGTTGAGCGGAAACTCGGTCGCGAGCTGTTCGCGGAGCGCCCGGGGGCGGCGATTCCGGTCCAATGCGCCCGGCAAGTCGCCGAGCTCGGCGAGGGCAGATGCCTCATGTTCATACGCGACGGAGAACGAGCGGCGCACCCGCTCGGCTGTCTTTGTCGCCGGCGGGAGCGACTGCAGGAGCTCGATGCTCCGCCGGTGATTGGCGAGCGAACCCGCGGCGTCTCCCCGATCGAGCAATATCATCCCCACGTAGTCGTAGCAGTGGACCAGCTCGAGAATGAGACCCGTGTCGCGTGGTGCGAGCGCGACGAGTGACTGTAGCATGGCGAGCGATGCGCGATTCTTCTCCAACGCGGCGCCGACGTCACCCGTCTCCCAAAGCAGCACGCCGAGCTTCTGTGTCACGCTGGCGAGGGCGCGTCGGGTGTCGACATTCGTGGAATCGGCGCGATGGAGCGGCTCGAGAATCGCGAGTGCCTTTCGGTAGCTCCCAATCGCGCCGCGTGTGTCGCCGAGGTTCGCGACGGTTGTTCCACCCTGTACGTCGCCCACACGCTCGTATGCACTCGCGAGCTCGCGACGCAGAGACGGGTCGGTCGCTGATTCACCGGCGAGCTGGTCGAGATATGTGAGACCGTCGCGAACGAGCCGCGCGCGAATCGGCGTGGCGCCGGGAAGGTTCTTGATCGCGTCGTGATAGTCGAATAAGACGGTGTTGGCGAGGCGGCGCACGTCGTTGAAGCGGCGCTCGGCCCGCGCTTGTGCGGCGACCGCAAGACGCGCCTGACGTCGCGCGGCGGCCGCCTGCCACGCGGTCGTCGCCACGCCGGCGGCAAGCGCGACGAACACCAGCACGCCGGCGGCGACCGCCAGTGCGTTTCGCCTAACGAACTTCGTGGCGCGGTACCAGGGCGTATCAGCATGCGCGTGCACAGGCCGGCCGGCGAGCAGTCGGCGAATGTCGTCCTCGAACTGCTGCACCGAGGCGTAGCGACGCTGCGGCTCTTTACGCAGTGCCGTCAAGACGATGGTGTCGAGATCGCCGCGTAACTTGCGGCGGAGCCGCTGGGGAGTGTTCTCGGGTAACGCGTTGCTCGGCCGTTCGGGCTCGGTGGTGCGGATCGCCTCGGCGACGTCCTGGGGCATGCGGCTGCGGAACCGGTATGGCAGCCGCCCGGTGAGGAGCTCATAGAGCACGACACCTAACGAGTAGACGTCGCTGCTCGTCGCCACGCGGAGCCCGTCCACCTGCTCGGGGCTGGCATACTCGGGTGTGAGCGGCCAGGCGCCGGTCAGCGTCAGTGGGGATCGCTCACTATTCGTGTCGAGGAGCTTGGCGATGCCGAAGTCCAGCAGCTTCGGAACGCCGTCCCGGGTAACGAGGATGTTGAGGGGCTTGATATCGCGATGGATCACCAACTGCTGGTGCGCATACGCCACCGCGGAGCAGACTGGTAAGAAGAGCTCGAGGCGCTCGACCACGGTCAGCTGCCGCGCGTTTGCGTAGACGTCGATCGGTTCGCCCTCGATGTACTCCATGACGAAGTACGGCAAACCGTCGTCGGTGGTCCCGCCATCGAGGAGACGAGCGATGTTCGGATGGTCGAGCGAGGCGAGGATCTGACGCTCGGTGCGGAAGCGCGCCAGCACACGATCCGTGTCCATGCCACGCCGGATCAACTTGATCGCGACGCGCTTCTGATACTCCTCGTCGGAGCGCTCGGCGAGATAAACGGCGCCCATGCCGCCATGTGCGATCTCCTGAAGCAGATGATACGCGCCGATGCTTCGCTTCACGGGCGACGCATCGTCGGCGACCAGGCGCGGAATGATCGGTGGCGCCGGCGACTCGGCGATGAAGCCGTCGGCATGCTCGTGCGCCGCGAGGAGGCGCTCGACCTGCTCGCGCAAGAGATCGTCTCCGGCGCAGGATGACGCGACGAATGCGCGCCGAGCGGACGGCTCGCGCTCGAGCGCCGCATCGAAGACGCTGTTCAACCGCCGCCATTGGTCGGGAGGGACCTGCGAGGTACTCATGCCTAACGACCGCTCGCCGCTTCGGGATGGCCTTCGATCGCGTCGTACAGCCAGGCCCGAGCAAACTTCCACTCGCGTTCGACCGTCGCGCCCGAGATCTCGAGCACGCCGGCAATCTCTTCGGTCGTGAGGCCCCCGAAGTACTTGAGCTCGACGACCCGGCCCTTTCGCCAATCGAGCTGCTGCAGTCGCTCCAACGCTTCGTGCAGCATGATCACGTCGACCTCCGGCTGACGGAGCGAAAGCTCGCCGAGGCTGAGCGAGACGCGACGCACATCGCCGCCGCGCTTCGCGGCCGCGCGCTCGCGCGCGTAGTTCACGAGAATGCGGCGCATCATTTCCGCCGCGACGCCGAGAAGCTGCGCGCGATTCGTCCACGCCACCTTACGCTGATCCACGAGACGGAGGAACGCTTCGTGGACGAGCGCCGTCGGCTGTAGAGTATGACTCTCTCGCTCGCCGCGCAGATAGAGCGAGGCGAGCGTACGGAGCTCGGCGTAGACGTCGGGCAGCATCGCGTCGAGTGCCCGGCGATCGCTGCCGTCCTGTTGTCCGTCTCCAAGAACTTCCGGACCTGACGGGCCGAAATCACCCATGCTGACCTTCCTTGCCACCAGGCCCCAAGGAATGGGTCGTTTAGGACGGGTGGCCTGCCATTTTACGACCAATCCGGGCGTTACTCAACAGTGGGACGTCTTCGAGGTCGTCGCGTGGCAGTCCGGTCGTCACCTAACTACTCTTTCGGCACCGTTGGCTGCTTCGTCAGCTCGGCGTAGGACGACACCGCCCCGGCGACTGGCCGATTCGTCGCGATCGACGCCACCCAGCCACGGAGGGTGCCGTCGCCAGACCACAGCGACATGGCAACATTGTGCGGGTGTCGCATCGCGTCCGCCGTCGGAATCGTCCCCACGAACTGGCCGCTCAGGAGCTCGTTCCCGTATGTGGGGCGATTGAGGAGCGTCCACAGCGCCTCCGGCCCGCCGAGCCTAACGAGGACCTCGTCGGTCTTCACGCGAAGCGTGATTGGCACGCGGCCCTCGTACATGCGAACGGTACCCGTCCACTCACCGATGAGGTCTGCCGGGGCGGCGAACGCCTCGCGCGGCCGCCCCTGCTGTGCGGCACGATCGGCGATGAGCGCGGTGGCCCGGCCGGGGAGCACGGGCGTGCTGCATATCGACGATTGTCGAGTCGGCGAGGATCGGCTTCTCGTCCGCGAGATGGTCGCGCAGGTGGAACATCCCGAAGCGGAGGAGCTCATGCGCGGTGGTCCAGACGGCGGATGCTCCGCGGTGGTCGAAGTCATAAAATGGAACCGCCTTCAGGCTGTCGTCGTAGCGGATGGCGGCAGCGGTCAAGCCGCGCCCCGTACCGATCGCTGTCCGCGGCATGCCTAACGGCAGAAACACGGCGCGACGCATGTACGTCTCGTATGGCTCGCCGCTGCTGTGCGCGATCATCTGCTCGACGATGCCGTAGTCGAGATTGGCGTAGTTGTACACACGGCCGGGCGGATACACGACGATGCCGTAGCGGGCGATCGCCTCGTCCATGCTCGGCCGCGCCTCGCTGCCGCCCTCGTAGAAGAAGCGATAGTGGAGTGGCAGGCCAGCGGTGTGACTCATCACCCGCTCGACGGTCGCCTCCCGCGCGTCGCCGGCGAGCCCCGTGATCTTTCCTCGACCGAGGTAGTCGTTGGCGGGATGAGTCAGGGCGACGCTGCCGCGCTGCACGAGCGTCATCAACCCAGTCGCGGTAATCGGCTTCGAGATGGACGCCATCGAATAGAGCGTGTTCGCTGTGGCGGGCGAGCGGTGCGCGATGTCGGCCCAGCCGAAGCCTTCCTCCCAAATGATCTTCCCGTGCTGCGCCACGGCGATGGTGAGTGACGGCGCATGCACCGAATCGAGCAGATGGCGGATCTGCGGCCGAAGCGAGTCGAGCGCCGGCGGCGGCGCAATCGCAACCTGTTGCGCGCGTGCCGGTGATGAGATCGCGATCGTGGCAGCGGTCGAGATGAGCAGAGAGCGGATGACGACGCAACGCATTGCAAACTCCTGAGAAGGTGGAGTGGTGAGCGCAGACGCCAATGCGCCTATCGTACGCTAATGTCCAGACGAAGTTTGCATGCCGG
>QHUV01000342.1 GCA_003222065.1 Gemmatimonadota bacterium
GGAAAGCGCACGCTCGGTTATCTCCTCGCCGAATAGCCGCTCGAGCGCCAGCAGCTCGTAAAGCACCAAACCGAGCGAGAACACGTCGCTGCGACCGTCGACCTCGAGACCGGTGAGCTGCTCTGGACTCATGTAGTGCTTCTTGCCGATGCGAATGCCGTCCGACGCGGGATCGATCGACGTGCGTGCTTTGGCGATGCCGAAGTCCGCGAGCTTGATGTGGCCGTCCCACGTCGCCATGACGTTTCCCGGCGAAACGTCGCGATGCACGATGTCGAGGCGATGGCCGTCCGGTCCAACGAAGTTGTGCGCGAAGTCGAGGGCGCGGCAGACACGACTCGCGATGTAGGCGGCGAGCGTCTGCGGCATCGCGCGGCCGACTTCGCGATGCCGATCGATGATGCTGCGCAGTGTCGGGCCCGGGATGAACTCCATGGCGATGAAGTAGTCGCCCGACACTTCGCCCAGTTGATAGATCTGGACGATGTTCCCGTGAAGCAAGTTCGCCGAGAGTTTCGCTTCGTCGATGAACAGTTGAAGGAACTCCGGGCGCTGCGCGTAATGCGGGTGGATGACCTTGAGCGCGATGCGCTTCGAGAAGCCCGATGGCCCGAGCTGCTGCGCCTCGTACACCGTCGCCATGCCGCCCTCGGCAACCTTATTGACGAGTTTGAAGGTGCCGTGATAGTCGAGGTGGCGATTCGGGTCAAACATCGTAGAGCGTTGAGCGCGGAGCGTGAAGGCGGCGGAGGAGCGGGAGCTCGCGCGCAGCGCGAGCGACAGAGATAGGACCTGCCGCGAGCGAAGCGAGCGGCTTGTATCGAGGACTGCGGGCGGCGAACCTTACTAAATGGTTCAGGAGATCAAGGACATTACGATTATCGGCGGAGGACCTACTGGTCTCTTCGCGCTTTTTTATGCGGGCATGCGCAGTGTGTCGGCGCAGATCATCGACGCGCTTCCGGACGCCGGCGGACAGCTCACGGCTCTGTATCCCGAGAAGTACATCTTCGACGTCGCCGGCATACCGCAGGTGCTCGCGAAGGATTTCGTGCGATCGCTCGTCGAACAGGCGGGACGCTTCCAGCAGCCGATCCATCTCATGCATCGCGTGACCGGCCTAGAGCAGGACGGAAAAGAGTTCGTGCTCGTCACGGATCGCGACCGTTTTCCGACGCGCTCGATCATCATCGCCGCCGGGATCGGCGCCTTCGCGCCGCGGCGTCTGCCGCAGCGGTGCGCCGAGCAGTGGTATGGACGCGGGATCTATGACATCGTGACCGATCCCGAGGCGTTCCGCGATCGGCGCGTGCTGATTATCGGCGGTGGGGACACGGCATTCGACTGGGCGACGCAACTGCTCGATCGTGCCTCACGAGTCACGCTGGCGCATCGCAGCGACCTCTTCAAGGCGCACGACGCCACGGTCGCGCAGTATCGCGCGGCGGTAGAATCGGGGCGCGCGGAGCTCTACACGTTTCACGAGCTGCATGACATCGAATGTCGCAACGGGAATGACAGGTTCTCGCATGTGTTGTTGCGCGACGTCAAAGCGAAAACCACGCGCGAGGTCGAAGTGGACGTCGTGCTGCCGATGCTCGGCTTCGTCAGCAACATGGGAGTGATCCGCGACTGGGGGCTCTCGCTCGAGAAGAACGACATCATCGTGAACAGCATGATGGAGACGGGTCGCCCGGGGATTTACGCGGCCGGGGATGTGACCGCATATCCGGGGAAGCTCAAGCTGATCGCGACGGGATTCGGCGAGGCGGCGACGGCGGTGAACCAGGCGGTGCACTGGATTTATCCGGAGAAGAAAGTTGCGCCGGGGCATTCGTCGAACATGGCACTCTTCGGGCAGAAGGACGACTGAAGCGCCCTCGACAAGTGCCTGTCGTGTAGACGATACCGCCACCTAGACAACCTCGGGTACGACGCTTGCCCCGCCGTTGCGCAGCGACGCGTGGGGTACTCGAGCCATGGTCATTCGCGGTTACGACGTCATCGCGCTCCTCAAGACAACGTGGGCGGAGATTGGGAGGAACAAGATCTCCGTCTACGCCGCGCAGATGGCGTACGCCTTCTTCTTCGCGCTCTTCCCACTGCTGCTCTTCTTCGCGGCGCTGCTGAGCCTCGTCGCCGACAAGCAAACGGTGATGGCGGAGTTCAGCGGGCGCATCGCCGCGGCGCTGCCGGCGGACGTCGCGAGCTTGCTCGCGAAGACGATCGAGAAGGTCATCTTCGCGAAGGGCGCGCCGGGACTGTTGTCGTTCGGACTGCTGACGGCGGCGTGGTCGGGCTCGAGTATCTTCGGTGCGCTGCGCCAGGCCCTGAACGCGGCCTACTCCGTCGAGGAGACGCGCCCGTGGTGGAAGCAATACGTGCTCCAGTTAGGCATGCTCCTCCTCGCCGGTATCGTCATCGTCGCGTCGACGGTGATTCTGATCAACGGCGAAGGCGTGATCGGCTGGATCGGCGCACGCCTCGGACTCAAGGCGATCACCACCCTCATCTGGATGATCGTGCAGTACCCCCTCGCGATCGGTGCGCTCGTCGCGGTGCTCTGGCTGATCTACTACCTGTTACCGAATTGTCACCATCACGATAAGCGAATACTCATCATCGGCGCGCTCATCGCGACGATGCTCTGGATCGCGGCGACGCTGCTGTTTCGGCTGTACGTTCAGAAGTTCAACGCGCTCAACCCCGCGTATGGCGCCATTGGCGCCATCATGGTTTTGCTGACGTGGATGTACTACTCCTCGTTCGTGCTGCTCGCCGTCGGCGAGCTGATGGCCGAAATCGAGGCGGGGGCGGGGAAGCGTGGGCAATCGCGTGAGGAGGGTCCGCGGGAGCACGACCTCATTCGCTCCGAGGGCGGCCGAGCCGCGGGCAACGGGGCCGGGCACGGGCGGGTGTGGGCGGCGTTCGAATGGCTGCCACCGGTGCGCGTCGTTAGGCACGTCCGTTACACGGCGCGGCTGGTGCGGAGCTGGGCGGAAGGCGCCGCCGCGCACGCGCGGGCAGACATCACACTGGCGCGCCGGGAGATCGGCGCGTTGCTGCGCAGCGTCGGCACCGGCTCACTCCTCTGCGCCGCCGCGGCGACGCTCGGGCTCCTCGGCGCGCTGTCGTTGGTAACCGGAGTGATCCTCGTGACCGGCGACCAGTGGCTACCGCGCGATTGGTATGCGCTCGGAGCGTTGCTCGTGGCGATCATCGCCGCGTTCGTAACGTGGGTCGTGGTGCGCCGGGGCTTGTTGCGGGTGTTATCCACGGCGCGGCCGATGGAGGGCTCGCACCGTTGACAGCGCGGAGTCCATCACGCATACTCACCGGAGCGACTCCGGGGAGAGTGGGTGATGCCGGCGGAACCGATGTTGTTGGCGGGAACGCTCGATCTGCTGGTGCTGCGGACGCTTGCGTGGGGGCCGCGGCACGGGTACGCCGTCGCGCGATGGATCAAGGACGTGAGCGACGAGACCATCGAGGTGGAGGACCGCGCGTTGTATCTCGCGCTGCACCGGCTCGAGGAGCGCGGGTACGTAGAGAGCGAGTGGGGCGTCTCTGACGCGAATCGGCGCGCCAAATACTACCAGCTCACGAGCGCGGGACGCCGGCG
>QHUV01000343.1 GCA_003222065.1 Gemmatimonadota bacterium
ACCGGCGCGCGAGAGCACGGCGGCGAAGCTGTCGCTATCGGCGAGCTTCTTGTCGATCGTGTGCAAGACGTCGACGTGCTTCGCCCCCGCCGCTTTGAGAGAATGTGTGCCGGGCCAATCGCCGGGATAGACGCTGTCCCCACCCGCCGTCGGCACGTCGACAATGAGCGCGTCGGGACCACCGGCGAGCTCGATGAACTTGCCGAGGACCTCGGGGCCTAACGATCCCCCGCCGACAACGAGCACCGTTCCACGTGGCGGACCGACCTTCGGCGATTGGGCGTCGAGCGTAGCAAGGGGAAACAGGGCAATCGAGATTTGGATGAGGCGAGTGAACTTCATTTGCTGACTTATGACTGGTGAGAGGCGCGGGCTTCATTACGAATATTCAAAAGCTGAACGCAGATTCCGCAGATTCCGCAGATGAACGCTGATGGAAAGAGCGGTTAGCGATTTGTGAAAAAGTGCGTTGCGGTCTTTGCAGTATCTGCGTTCATCTGCGAAATCTGCGTTCATCTGCGTCCAGCTTTTCGATCGGCCTGAGAGGTTGAACAGCAGATCCCTCGCTCGCTCGGGATGATCGGATCTTTCGTGATCGTCCCGATAGAGGGGCCATTTTTCGGAGCGCGAAAGCTGACGTCGGGGATCGCTCGCGCCAATTCACGTTTCGTAACATAAAAATCGGGATCGACCTCGAGAGTTCCGCCTCGCCGGGCGCTCGCGATCCGCGTCGTCCGCCAGATCTCACTCGGACGCAGCCACTGCCTAACGCCGCCGATCGTGACCCGCACCGGCATCACGAAACCCGGCACGACATTCGTCCAGCGGTAGCGCACGATCGAGTCCGAGAGCACGTACTCGAGCGTCGGAATTCGTGTCGTCATCAGGTACTGCGCGAACACCGGATCGAAGTCGATCTCGGCGCGGCGATTGATGTACGCACGCACTTCGGCGCCCGTGACAGTCTTATGCCAGAACGTGCTATTCAAGCCGCGCAGGATCTCGCGCCACTTCGCGTCGTCGTCGACGACCTGGCGGATCATGTGCAGCATGCTGCCGGTCTTGTAATACATGTCGCTCGAGCCTTCGTGCTCGACGCCGAACGACGCGATGATGGGCCGATCGTTCCGGATGTTGCGCCGGCTGCCAATGATGTACTGCGCACCAGCCGCCTTCCCCGACTGGCACTCCGTGAACAGCCCCTCGGAGTAATTCGTGAATCCTTCCTGGACCCACATGTCAGCGGGGTCCTGCGCGGTAATGCTGTTGCCGAACCATTCGTGGCCGCTCTCGTGGACGATGATGAAATCCCAATTCATCCCCCAGCCTGTGCCCGAGAGATCCCGGCCCGCATAACCATTCTTGTATTTGTTGCCATAGGCGACCGCGCTCTGGTGCTCCATCCCCAAATGTGGCGTCTCGACCAGCTTATAACCGTCCTGATACCAGGGGTACGGACCAAACCAATGCTCGAAGCACTTGAGCATCGGCTTCACCTGCTCGAATTGTTTCCGCGCCGTGTCGGCGTGATAGTCCAATGGCCAGAAGTCGAGCGTGAGCTTTCCCTTCTCGCCCTGGTACGTGTCGGTGAGATGTGCGTAGTGGCCGGCATTCACCGCGACGTCGTAGTTGTTTATCGGATTCGCGACGAACCACTCGTAGGTCGTCGTGCTCTCCGCATTGGCATCCGCGCTCCGCAACCGGCCATTGGAGACGTCGGCGATCGCGCTCGGCACCGTGATCGCGATGCGCTGGCTGTCCGGCTCATCGGCGCGAAAGTCTTTGTTCGGCCACCACACGCTCGCGCCAACGCCTTCGTTGGCGGTAGCGATCCACGGCCGGCCGAGGCTGTCGGTCGCCCACACGAACCCACCATCCCAGGGCGCGCGTCGCGCGACGCGCGGGCGGCCGTGATAGTAAACTCTTATCGTGTCGCGCTCGCCGGGACGCTGCGTCGCGGTGAGCGTCACGAACAGCGCGTCACCGTCGCGTCGGTAGGTGAGGAAGCGACCCCGCTGAACGATGCTATCGGCGTCGAGGGGGGCTCGCAAGTCGATCTGCATCTCCTGATTGGCCGCGAGCACGCGGTACACGATGGCGTTGTAACCGCGAATGCTGCTGTCGGCTGGATCGACGCGAACGTGGAGGTCGTAGAACGTGACGTCCCACCACGCTCGGCCGGGACCGTTGCTTCCACGCAGCGAGTCCGCATGACTGAAGCCAGTCGAGTCCTGGGCTTGGCCGATTCCCAGCGGCAGCGCGACCGTCGCGATGAGACAACGCTGGAGTTTGCGCATCCCGCGAAACCTAATCGCGGCCACGCGCGCGCCGGTGGTCGACGAGCTCGCGAAGCGCGGCGACCACCGCCTCGATTTCCGCCTCCATATTGTAGTAATGCGGCGAGATGCGCAGCGCCGCCGCCGTCCCCTTTTCGGCGAAATCGATCAGGCCATGCCAGCGGAGACTGGCGCTGGTGTTGATCCTCCGCTTCGCGAGCTCGGCGACGAGATCGCTCGCGTCCCAACCGCGGACGTCGATGGTCACAATGGCGCATTGTTCTCGACCACGGTCGAGCACGCGGACGCCATCGATCGCCGCCAGCTCGCGGCGCAGCGTCGCGGCGAGGGACGCGGCGCGTTCGCCGCCACGCTCGATGCCGACGTCGCGTGCATAACGAGCCGCCGCGCCGAGGCCCAACACGAGCGCCCAGGGGAATTCCCAGTCCTCGAACCGCTGCGCGTTGTCCACGAGCTGGTACCGGTCCACGTCGACCCAACGTGCGCCGCGCATGTCGACGAACAGGGGATGGTCCCCCCGAGCGAGCGCGCGGTCGGACGCGTACATGAATCCAATGCCGCGCGGGCCGCGCAGGAATTTTCGCGCCGTGACGGACAGATAGTCACACCGGAGTCGCGCGACGTCGATGCCTAGCTGGCCGACCGCCTGACACGCATCGACCACGTACGGCACCCCGGCCTCCTCGCACACGGCACCGACGGCCGCGACGTCCTGTACCAATCCCGAATTCGTCGGCACCCACGAGACGTGCACGAGGCGGGCGCGCCGCTGACGAAGCATGTCGCGGACTGCTCCGGGGTCGATGCCGCCCTCGGGTAAATCGGGCGCGTGGCGTATCTCGACACCCAGCCGCTTTGCAAGCGAGAGAAAGGTGATCTGATACGACGTGTAGTCGCAGCGGCTGGTAATGATGCCATCGCCACTCGTTAGGTCGAACGCGCTCAGTGACTGGACGAAGCCGGCGGTGGCGTTGGCGACGATCGCCATGTTGCGCGCCGGCGCGGCAACGATGGCCCCAATCCCGTCATATGCGGCCGCGATCGCCTCTTGCCGCGCGTTCTCCGCCTCGTATCCGCCGATCTCGCCCTCGAGGTTGATGTGATCCTCGATCGCGTCGATCACTGGCTTCGGCATGAGCGCCGCGCCTGCATTGTTGAGATGGTTGCGATGCGCGCAGCCCGGCGTGTCCGCGCGCCAGCGAGCGAGGCTCAAATCGAGCTCGGCGGCTCTGGGTCGAATTTCGATCGCCATTTGGCTCCTTGACGCATTCCCGTGGATTCACCGTCCGACCGATAAGAGACCTTGCCCCAGCACCAAAATGCTATCGCAACTTGCGCGACAGCTGAAGGTCGCGCCTGCCCGCGACCATTGCCGGTACCGCGGAGCGGGATGCACCGTGCGAAACGTCTGCTTCTCTCGAACGTCGCGCGACGGCTCGGCAGTGCCACGTCCGTGCTGAGAGCGTGAATTAACCGGAGAGGACGCAGAGGACGCAGAGGAAACCCACAGCAGTAGGCCCTACTGCTGTGGGTTTTCTCGTGGCGGCCCAGGCGCCGAGAGCGCCGAGCACGAGACCGAAGACGGCGGGCAGCATCCCCTGCCGCACAACAAGTCTCACGACGTCGCCTTGCCGCGCGCCGAGAGCGATCCGAATCCCGATCTCGTTCGTTCGGCGCGATACCGAATAAGCGATCACCGCGTAGACGCCGATCGCCGCGAGCACCATCGAGAGCAGGCCGAAGCTCACGAGGCACAACATCGCCAGCTTCGGCATGGCGACTGAATTCTCGAATACCCGCTCGAGGGTGCGGATCTGCGCGACCGGCAAGTTGGGATCGATACCGCGCACGATCGAGCGCGCGGCGCCGGCGAGGGTGACCGGATCGCCCGTCGTCCGCATCACGACCGTCATCGGCCGCGGCACCGCGCCGTTGCTGTCGGGAATACCGGACAAGAACTGCGCGTGCGGCAAGTACAATTCAGGGCGTGTCTCCTGGTCGAGGCCTTTGTGCTTCACGTCCGCGACGACGCCGACGACGGCGCGCCAACTCGTGTCCGCCATCCCGCCAAGCTTGAGCCGCTTGCCGAGTGGTGACTCGTTAGGCCAGAACTTGCGCGCGGCGAGCTCGTTGATGACGACCACCGGCGTCGATCCGACGCGATCATCGGCCCGCAACGCCCGGCCACGCCTGACCTGGATCTCCATCGCCTCGAGGTAGCCGTCGGTGACCGCCTGCCAGTCCGCGGACGGCATGGGCGCGTTGTGTTCGACATCTGGACGTCCTTCGATGGAGAACGACCAGTCGCCGAGGGTCGTCGCGAGCGGCAAAGCGTTGACCGCGCCCACGGCAGCCACGCCGGGGAGTGCCCGCAACTCGCCGAGCAGCTCCGTGAAGAACG
>QHUV01000344.1 GCA_003222065.1 Gemmatimonadota bacterium
CTTGCGCTCGTACTCGGAATTTGAGGAGTTGCTAAACGCCCTCACTCGCACGCGCAGCATTCCGGACGGATCAAAGATCTGGTGGGACGTCCGGCCCCACCACATGTACCCAACGCTCGAGTTCCGCGTCTGCGACGTCTGCACTCGTATCGACGAAGCGGTCTGCATCGCCGCCATCCTGCAAGCGATCGTTTTGAAGTTGTGGAAGCTCCGCCGCGACAACATGACCTTCCGCGTCTACCCGGCGACGTACATCGAGGAGAACAAGTGGCGCGCCGTGCGCTTCGGGCTCGATGGAAAGCTCATCGACTTCGGGAAAGAGCAGGAGTTGCCGGCGCGCGAGCTCATCACCGAGATGCTGGCATGGTTCGTCGACGACGTGGTGGACGAATTGGGAAGTCGCCGCGAGGTCGAGTACGCGTTCCACATGATGCGCGAGGGCACGAGCGCCGACCGGCAGCTCGCCACGTACGAGCGCACCGGCGATCTCAAAGCAGTCGTCGATCAGCTCATCGCGGAGACGGCGGAAGGGATCGATCTCGCTCGGCCCGTCGTCGACACTTTGATTCCCGATCACGCGCCGCCCCCTGTGACGCGAGGAGTGTTCGCCAGTCAGAGCCAGAGCATAGAGGGTAGAGCGTAGAGCGTGGAGCGTGGAGCGTAGTTTGCTCTGCGAGCACCTAGCACCTATGACCTAGCACCTAGCACCGACCACCAATTACCGATCACCAGTCTTGATTCGTCCAGTCATCGGCGTTCCGACGCAAAATCTGCAGAGCCTCGGCGGTGTGCCCGCCGACATACCGGCATCGTGGGTGATGAGCCAGCGATATATTCGCGCTCTCACCGCTGTCGGTGCACTACCATGGATGATTCCGCTCGTCGGCGACGAACCGGAGACCATGCGTGGGATCTACGACGAGCTGGACGGCGTCTTCCTTCCGGGAGGTGCCGACATCGATCCGTCGAATTACGGCGAAGAACGACACGCGCGGTGTGACAAGAGCGACCCGGCGCGCGACGAGGTGGAGCTGATCCTCGTGCGGTGGGCGTTGACCGATCGCAAGCCGGTGCTCGGCGTCTGCCGCGGTTTACAACTTGTGAATCTCGCGGCCGGTGGGACGCTCTATCAGGACATCGGCGACCAGATGGCCGGTGCGATCAAGCATGATTATTTCCCCTACGACGGCCGGCACGGGCGCGGCTACCTGGCGCACGACGTGAGCATCGCCGAGCACACGAGACTCGCGGAGATTTTTGGCGCCGGCGCGCTGAAGGTGAACAGCATGCATCACCAGGGCGTCCGGCAGCTCGGGAGTCATCTCCTGCCCTCCGCGGTCGCGCCCGATGGTCTCGTCGAGGGCGTCGAGAGCGACGACGGCTCCTATCTCGTCGCTGTGCAGTGGCACCCGGAAGCGCTTATCGACAACTCTCCGCACACACGGAAATTGTTCGCGAGCTTCGTCGAGGCGTCCACCGCGTATCGAGAGCAGCGCGCTTTAGCGAACGCTACTCTCTGACGCGAAATTCAGCGCGTTTTGTCTCGGTGGCCGCTGCCCAAGTTCGGATCAGCGGTTTGCGGTGGCTCGCCCGGCGCGTGGTAGGCGACGCCGACGAGAGCCGCGATCGCCTGTACGGCGAGGGTGATGTCGAACGGCTTTCTCAGGTAGGGGCAGTTCGTCGCCGCGATGATGCGTTCGGCCTCGGACGTGATGTCGCCGGTCATGAACAGCGTCCGCTCGCGATACGAGGGGTCGCGTCCAATCGCGGAACGGAACACGACGTCGCCGCGCGCGTCTCGCAGGCGTAAGTCGATCAGCAGCACGTCGAAGGTCGACTGACTCAACGCGTGTTCGGCCTCGGCGGCCGAGAGCGCCGTTGCGACCTCCAGGCCATGCCATCCGAACAGCAGCGATAGAGCCTGACAGATCGAAGGCTCGTCATCGACGACGAGCAACCGCAATGGACGCTGGCCATCCGCCGTCGGCCGCATCAAGCGCTGCCGGCTGGCCGGCCCCGAGCCCTGCTCGACCCCAGGGGGTGGCGACGGCTCGCGGGTCAAGGCTCAGTCCATCAGGCGGCCGAGATGTCGCTTCGCGTCTGGATCGTGCTGCGGCCGTTGGTCTTGGGACCTTCGAGTGGATCGAGGAGAGCCCGAAGCTCATGCACGAAGATTCCCAACTCGAACGGCTTCAATAGGTACGGGCGTCCAGTCGCTTCGATCGCTGCCAGCGCCTGTTCGCCATAATCACCAGTGATGAAGAGCGACCGTCTCGCCAGCTCGGGATACTCCTGCTGGAGCCAGTGGAGGAAATCGTCGCCACGTACGTCGGGCAGCCGGAAATCGATGACCACCAGGTCCACGGCGACGGCGCTCAGCAGCGCCCGCGCCTCGGCCACAGTCCTCGCGGCGAGCGTATCGAAGCCCCAACGATCGAGCAGTCGCCCGAGGGCGACCGAGATCGTTGCTTCGTCTTCGATCAGCAACAGCCGTGGACGAGAATCAGTCATGCCTGTGGGCGAGGTGAAGACTTGACGCAGAGCGGCGGGAACCGCTATCAGCGCGGCGCCCGCAGGAGCTGTGAACTTGTCGCGGCAATACGATAAGCTCTTTTCGGGGGAAGCACCGTTTCACCAAGAACCATTCGGCACCGCCCTGGGCCACGAGATGGGGACCCGGGCGGAAAGTCCCTTGTGTGGGTTCCTGCACGGGCGCAGGTTGAGCGCGTACCGAACCGGAGCCACGAAAATACACGTGGTTCCGGGTTCCTTGTACGGTGCAGTGCTCGTCTTTCCTATTAGGAGATCATGACGATGCTCGCTCCCCTTCCGTCGGTCGAGGCATATAGGCGCGACGCCGTCTCAATTGAAGACGGTGCCGGGCTCGACGATGCCATCGCCGCAGCCTGGCTGGAATCGGCGACGCGCCTCGAGCGCGCCGCGATGACGCGTGGCTCGGAGCGCGAGCGGTTGCTCTCAGGTCTTCTCGCGCAGCACGGCGTCGTCACGTTCCCGGCCTCTCAGATCTCGACGACGGCTTTGGTCTCGGCCGTGATGTCGATGGCATCGGACATGGAAGATCAAACCTTCTT
>QHUV01000345.1 GCA_003222065.1 Gemmatimonadota bacterium
AATAACGTCGCCGTACCCGGCGCCACGTCCTTCGATCCCGACGCGCCGTCGACGACGTTGACCCCGTCCGCGAATCTGCTGACGCAGCTTATTCTCGGTGGCAAGAATCAAGTGCAGCGGGCGCGCGAGGCGAATCCAACGTTCGCAACGATGTGGATAGGAAACAATGATGTGCTTCCGGCGGCGGTAACTGGGTTGCTCACGGCCGTGGCCGGGATCTCGCCAGGCGTCACCCCGCAAGCGACTTTTCAGACGAACTACGACAAGCTCGTCACCGATCTCACCACAGGGAACACGAACTTGAAGGGCGTGCTCATTGGGGTCGTGAATGTCGCCAACGCGCCGATCCTGTTCACCGGTCGTGCGCTGCAGAACCCACAGTTCGTTGGCGCGCTCAGTCAGGCCGCCGGCAAGACGATCACCGTCGATCCAACGACGTGTACCGCGACGACCAATTCGCTCATCAGCTTCCAGATCGTCGCCGCGATCCGCGCCAACCAGCACCCGGCGTCGATTGCATGCGAGAAGAGTCCACAGCAGACCTTCCCGCTGTTCGGCGACATTTTCGTCCTCGACTCTCAAGAGCTCGCGACGTTGGCGACCGCGGTGACCGCGTACAACACGTACATCAGCGGCAAGGCGCAGGCGATCGGGTTCGGCTATCTCAATCCGAACCAAGCGCTCGACAGTCTCAAGGCGCTTGGCCAGATCGTACCGACTGGCCCGAACTTCCTGGCGCCGACGGCGCCTTTCGGCAAATGGATTTCCTTGGACGGCGCTCACCCGAGCTCGGCCGCGCACGTGCTCCTAACGAACTATCTCGTCGACGTCATCAACACCAAGTACGCGGCGACATTGACGAAGCTGCCGAATCCTTAAGCAGCGCTGCGAGCAGACCCGAAAACACGACGGGGCGGCCAAGCTGGCCGCCCCGTGCTATTTGAGCTTATGACCCGCAAGCGAAAAGGAGCGAGCGCAGCGCGCGAGCGACTCCATATAGGCTTCTCGCGAGCGCCAGCGAGCGACGGACACGGGCGGTCTGGAGAGGGTTGAGAGTTCTCGGCCAAGGCCGAAACCCAACCCTCTCCAGACCGCCCGTGTCTATTTCGCAGACATCACCCTGAACGACCTATGACGTGCACTCCATCGATCGCGATCTGATCGCGCGTTGCCGGGCCGGCGACGCGGACGCGGAGCGTGCGCTCTATGACACCCATGTCGACCGGATCTACCGCCTTGTCTATCGCATGGCGGGCGACGGTGACCTGGCGGAGGATTTCACGCAAGACACGTTCATTCGCGCCTTCGCGCGCCTCGATCAATTTCGCGGTGACTCATCGTTGGCAACGTGGCTTCATACGATCGCGGTTTCGGTAACGCTAAACGGGATGCGCAAAGTGAAACGCATTGGTCTTCGCACGTCGGACCTCACAGATCTTGCCGAGACGCCCTTGCTCGCCGCCGAATCGCGGGCGCTGCCGCCCGATCTGCGCTCACGGCTCTATCAAGCGATCGACACGCTTTCCGAGAAGCTCCGCCCCGTTTACATCATGCACGACATCGAAGGCTACACGCACGAAGAGATTGGCGAAACGTTAGGCATACCCGTCGGGACATCGAAGGCTCGGCTCTTCGACGCCCGTGCGAAGTTGCGGACTGCCCTGGCGCCCTTCGCGGGAGATTACAGCGCATGACCGACCATCCGAGCGACGATTTCGACGAGCGGCTTCGCGCCGACGCGCGCGACTACAATCGCCCTGCCGACGTGCCGCGCGAGCGTATGTGGGCCGCGATTCGCGCCGCGCGAGCCAGCCGCGCGACGGTGCCCGTGCCGCAGCGAAGGACGCGTCGCGTTTGGTTCGTTCCGGCCGCGGCGGCCGCCGTCCTGATCATCGGCATCGCGATCGGTCGCGTCTCGCAGAACTGGACCGTCGCGCCCGGCACCGGGCTCGATGTGAGTCCCAAGCCGGATTCACGCGCAACGCCCGGCCGGATCGCCGTGATCGATTCTTCGATCACGCCCGAGTCCATAGAGCGTGACAGCGTGCCGCGCCATACGCAGCTCGCAACCCGCGACCCGCAACCGGATTCACGCTCAACGCCCGACGCTCAACGCTATGAAGCGCTTACTCGACGATCTCGAGCTCGTGCTCGTCCAGATCGCGCAATACAAGAGCGCCAACCCGCATCGCGCCGAGGAGCTCGAGCTGATCGAGCATTCCATCGAGCGCCGCGGCGTGATCGGCAAACTGCACACGAACATTCCGGCGCGCGTCGCGCCCGCCGGCACTTGAGGAGACGAATGTGAGAAAGTTATCAACAGCGGTGCTCGCGCTGACGTGGGCCGTCGCATCGCACGCCAATGGACAGGTGCCGTCTGCCGCGCCCGTCCTCCGCGAGGGCCCGATGTTCCTCGCCGGCCTGAGCGCGGTACCCGACGTGCCGATGATCATGCGCTTGCTCGAGAGCAACGGCATCGTCGTTCGTCGTACGCGACTGGTGCCGCCGCCACCGCGAAACACCCAAGATCCGGCCGACTCACTCTACCGTCTTGCCCGGCGCGCGATGGCCGACGAGAAGTACCGGCGCGCCGCGCAGCTTTTCGTCGAGCTCGTCGAGCGCTTTCCGCACTCGGACTACGCCGGCGACGCCTTGTACTACCGCGCCTACTCGCTCTATCAGCTCGGCAGCCAACGTGATCTCCGCGATGCAATCGACGCGATCGAGGAACAAGCACGCGACTACCCGGACGCCTCGACGCGCAAGGACGCGAAGACGCTGCGCACGCAGATCGAGAGCGCTCAAGCGCGCAGCGGCGACGCCGACGCAGCGCAGAAGGTCGCCGAGAAAGCGAAGATGCTCGGCGAAGAACGCGGCTGTCCGAATGAAGATGATGATATGCGCATCGCCGCCCTGCAGGGGCTGATGCAGATGGACGCGGAGTCGGCCCTGCCGATCCTGAGACAGGTACTCGCCAAGCGGGGCTCGTGCAGCGAAGGCCTGCGCAAGCACGCGGTCTTCATCGTCTCCCAGAAACGCAGCGACGAAGCAACGACCTTGCTGCTCGAGGTGGCGCGCACCGATCCGAGCGGCGAGGTCCGCGCCGAAGCTATCCAGTGGCTCGGCCAGGCACACTCGGCCCGTGCCGTCGCCGCGCTCGATTCGATCGCGTCGAACGCCACCGATGACGAGATTCTCGACAAGGCGATCTTCGCGCTCTCACAGTCGCGAGAGGAACGTTCGGACGCGGCGCTCCGGCGCATCGCCGCCGATGAGAGAAAGTCGTCGCATGCGCGGAGCCAAGCCATCTTTTGGTTCGGTCAAACGCATCGCGACGCAGACGACATGCGCTTCCTCCGTGAGCTCTTCTCCCGCTCGCGCAGCGAGGAGATCCAGGGAAGCATCATTCAGGCGATGGCGCAGGCGCGGACGTCGGAAGCGATGCGGTGGCTCATCGATCTCGCGCGCGACAAGTCGATCTCGATCGAGGCGCGGAAGAACGCGCTCTTCTGGGCCGGCCAGAGCGGCGCCGACCTGCGGCAACTGGTCGGGCTCTACGACGAGATGAAGGGCCAAACCGATATTCAGAATCAACTCATCTTCGTCTTCTCGCAGCGTCGCGACCGCGAGGCCATCGACAAGCTGATGGACATCGCGAGCAACGATCCCGATCGCGATCTGCGCAAGCAAGCGATCTTCTGGCTGGGCCAGAGCCGCGACCCACGCGTTCAGAAGTTTCTCCTCGACCTCATCAACCGGTGAGCCCCATGTCGTATCATCGGTTGGTGGCGCTGCTGCTGCTGGCGCCGTCGACGCTCGTCGCCCAATCGCTCGGTCGCCAAATCGAAGCCGTCCGCGACGGCACGGTGCGGTTCAGTTACGCCGCGCGTCCAGGACTCTGCGGCGATGGTCGCGAGACGGTCCGTAGCGGAGAGACCATCGTCGTCCTCCCGTCGATGTACGGCCGAGGCCACAGCGACGTCGACGTATGCTTCACCGGCCCGGTGCGCGTCGCCATCGGTCGCTCGCACGGCGAGTCGGTGAGCACGCGCGTGCACGTCGGCGGACGCTGGAACAGCAGCGACGACGCGACGGACCTTGGCGTCGTATCGGCGCCTGACGCCGCGCGCTACCTGCTCGACGAAGCGACGCGCGCGAACGGCCACAATTCCGTGTACGCGCTCGCCGGCGCCGTCTTCGCCGACAGCATCGATCTCACCTCCGACCTCGCCCGCATTGCTCGCGATCAGGCTATGAAGCGCGAGCTGCGCGAGCGATCCGTGTTTTGGATCGGCACATACGAGGACGCTACCGCCCTTCGTACGCTGCGACGGCTCGTGACCGAAGAATCCCTCGACGATGACATACGCGGCGCGGCAATCATTGCGCTGGGCCGGGACGATATGTCCGACGACGACGTCGCATGGTTCCGCTCGTTGTATCCAAACTTGTCACCCAAGCTGCGCGACAATGTCTTTCTCGCGGTGTCGCGATCCGACAGTCCGCGTGCGTCGCGCTGGCTGTCGAGCGTCGTCGAGGACACGCACGAGACCGAGCACACGCGCGAGCAAGCGATGTTCTGGCTTGGCCAGGGACGCTCGCCGACCCAAGACCTCGTTAGGCTGTACGAGCACCTGCCCGAGACGACGCTCCGTACCCATTACACGTTCGTGCTGTCGCAGCGGCGGGATCGCGAAGCGCTCGACAAACTGATCGATGTCGCCCAGCACGACGCCGACCGCTCCGTCCGCCATCAGGCGTTGTTCTGGCTAGGCCAAAGTAAGGATCCCCGCGCGTTGGCTTTCATTCGCGACCTGGTGACGCGATGACCCGACACTTCGTATTCGCTCTCGCGGTGGCGGGTGTCGCGCTCGCAACCCGAGCATCCGCACAATCGCTTCAGCGTCGCGCGTTCAACGGCGACGGCACCGTGCAGTTCACCGTTGCTTCGCGTCCGGGCGTCTGTGGCGATGGTGCGACGTATGTTCGCGACGGCTTCGGCGGGAACGGGCGGATCTACCAGGGCGGCAACTACTCCGGCCACGCCCGCGGCGATAACTGGCCGCCATGCTCGCCAGGCCCGCTGCGTGTCGTGGCAACGGTGAGCGGTGGCGAGCTGCTACGTCTGCGCACCTACGCCGGGCCGCCGCGCGCCTCGAATGATGCAACGTCTCGAGACCTCGGCACCGTCTCCGTCAGCGAAGCGGCCGAATTCCTGACGCGCGTCGTCGAGCGGGCACAGGGCCGTGCATCGGGCGACGCCATTCTGCCGCTCGTCCTTGCCGATAGCATCGTGCCGTGGCCCACGCTGATCCGCTTCGCCCGTGATGAACGGCTGTCGCGCGCCATTCACAGCACCACGAATTTCTGGCTGGCGCGTGGCGCCGCGGCCAAACTCGGCGTCGCCGATCACGACGACAACGAGGACGACGACGTCCGGTCCAGCGCCGTGTTCGCACTCTCTCAACAACCGAAGGACGTCGCCGTGCCGAGGCTCATCGATCTCGCGCGGCACGCGACGCACGCCGGCGTGCGAGCCCAAGCGCTGTTCTGGCTCGGCCAATCGAACGATACGCGCGCCATCGATGTGTTCGAGAAGATTCTTGGTCGCCGATGACGCGCCCGTCCACTCACCCCAGTAACAAGAACGCGTCGTAGAGTGAGTGCGTCCACGCCGTGATGCCGAACCCGCGCAAGAGATAGAGCGCGCTGAATGCTACGCCGCTCAGCGCCCGGAACGTGAACGAGGTCAACCGAAACGGGTCGCCGAACGGGCCGATGTAATGAAAGGCCGAAAAGATCAGCGCGCCGACGAGCGTCGCGAACACTCCCGCGCCCTTCATGCTCCAGCCGAACACCGCGCGCGCACCAGCCGCGAGTGCCGACACGAGCAACACTCGAAAAAGCAGCTCCTCGTAGAGTCCCGCGCCCAGGGAGAGCATCAAGCGCGTCGACCATCCCATGCCCGCGACGGGTCCCGCCGCCGGACCGCCGGCCGGGCCATTCCGGCCCGCCACGGCGATGAAGGCCTCTTTGAGAAGGACGTCCGCGCCGTTCCGCACTTGCGACGACGCCCGCGGCCCCGAAAGCGCCGCGGCCAGCGCCTCGTAGGCGAGCAAAAGCGGCAGCGCGAAGACGACACTGTAGCGGGGCGAGCGGCTCATGTCGTAATAGGAGCCGCGCTTCATGAAGGAGAGCGCGCGCGGTGGCATTAGCGACCACTACGTTCGGTGATCAGCTCAAGTTCTAGAGGCTCGCCCCGAGCACGCCGGCGGCGTTGCGGAACGCCGCGTCCCCGGCTAGGGTATGGGAGTACGTCATGGATTGCTGTATGAGATCCGACATGTTCAACCCTAAAGCGAGGAGGTGATCCATTGTCTAATATTGCGGCTTCTAGCTTGGGTCACGTGAACGCGTAAGGTAAGACGACTCACCGGTCCCTGACCCAAGCGGAACCGGTATCGTTGCGGGACCATGTGCTCCGGCGACGATGTGGAAAGGGCCAGCAGATCGGACTGCTGGCCCTTTCCTTTGCAGTTCAGCTCAGCGATCAAGGAGACGGTCAGCTCAAGTCGGCTGATCGCTGATCGCTCGCACCTTATCGCTCGCCGCTGGGCTCGGGTTCGACGTCGCGATCTCGAACCGCCACCTCGATGCCGAATGCCCGCGCTCAGGGCTGACTGCTCGCGGCCGACCGGTGCGCTAGAACTACGGCAAGCTCACGAACTGCCCAAGGAACGCCCTCGCCGTCGGCGTATCGGTGCGAAAGTCCTTGCTCGTCGCGCGACACACGGCGTCACCGCCGGTCACCGTCGCGTAGATCGTCGAACCGTCGCCCTCGAGAAACTTGGGCCCGCCCGAATCGCCAAAGCAGTCTCCACCCAGCCCTGTCGCGCTCGTATTCATGAGCAGCCCGAGCCAGTTCGGTTGGAGCGATCTGAACTCGGACGTGGACATGCTGCGCTTGCCGTCATACGGGAAGCTCGGCACACCCGTCCGCGACGCCGACGTCCCGTAGCCGACGTTGATGAATATCGCACTCGTTAGGGCCCCCTTCGCCGCCATTTGATCGAGCGCGCCGGCACGCGGCAGCGTATAGGGCGTCAGCCCTTTCGTTGATCCTGTTGGCAGAATCACGACGGCCTCGTCATGGAGATTGGCTTCATCGTGTCCGAACGCGGGATCGAAGGTGAAGGTGACCGCCTTGATCACCTTGATTCGCTTCGCGTACAGATCGGGTGCGAACGACACGTAGAATTGCGACCCTGCCGGCGTGCTCGGGTCGGCGACGCAGTGCGCCGCCGTGAGAAACACCTCGGGGCTGATGAGGCTTCCCGTGCACACCTCATCGTCTCCGTTGATCACCCCGTCCTTGTTGAAGTCGAAGAGCAGCGCGCCGACACTCGCGAAATTGCCCGCGCCGGTGGGCGTCCCATTGATGATCAGACTGGGCGTCGCGGGTGCGCTGATCGAACGTTGCGTCGTGCGTTCGCTGCACGCTGCCCCGAGGAGCGAGACAGCGGCAAGCACCGTTAATGATCTACCGAAAGTCATGAGTCGTTCTCCCGCACCGTTAGCTGTTGAAGTGAGACATGAGCGGCACCGCACGCGAGACCGACGCACTGCGGCCCGCCCTGTTCTACCGGTCGTGACCGGCGAGCGCAAGCACCGCACAACTCGCGTTGGCCTAATGCCCAGTGCTGCCGAATCCTCCGCTGCGCTCCGTCGAGATCTCAACGCGTCCTCTCACGAACGGTAGGACCTCATAGCGTTGAAGCACCA
>QHUV01000346.1 GCA_003222065.1 Gemmatimonadota bacterium
CATCTCCGCACTCACCGTCAACAAGGTCTGCGGCTCTGGCCTCAAGGCGGTAATGCTCGCCGCCCAGTCGATTCGGGCGGGCGACACGGAGGTCGTCGTTGCAGGCGGCCAGGAGTCCATGTCCAATGCGCCATACTATGTCTATGGCATGCGCAACGGCGTGAAGCTCGGCGACCAGCAGCTCGTCGACGGAATGATCAAGGACGGACTCTGGTGCGCTTTCTGTGATGTGCACATGGGCGGACACGCCGAGTACACGGCTCGTAAGGCGCAAATCACGCGCGACATGCAGGACGAGTTCGCGGTCGAGTCTCATCGGCGCGCGGTGGCGGCGATGGAGAGCGGCAAGTTCAAGAGTGAGATCGCAGCCGTCTCCGTGCCCGGGCGCAAAGGTCCGACCGTCATCGATACGGACGAGGGGCCGCGCAAGGACACCACGCGCGACTCACTCGGAAAACTCCGTCCGGCGTTTCCTCAGCAGGGAACGGCCGCCGACCAGCTCAGCGTGACCGCGGGCAATGCGTCGAGCCTGAACGACGGCGGCGCGGCGACCGTCGTCGCGAGCGAGGCGTACGCGCGCGCGCACGGGCTGCCGATTCTCGCCCGCATCACCGGCTACGCGACGGGCGCCACCAATCCCGAGGATCTCTTCTTCGCGCCGATCTTCGCGGTGCGGAACCTCATGGAAAAGTCGGGCACGCGCATCGGCGACTACGACCTCATCGAAGCCAACGAGGCATTCGCGTCGCAGGCGCTCGCTGACGGCCAGGAGCTCGGGTGGGACTGGAGTCGCGTCAACGTCAATGGCGGCGCGATCGCCCTCGGCCATCCGATCGGCGCGAGCGGCGCGCGCGTGCTGACGACGTTGCTGTATGCCATGCGGGACCGCGGCGCGCGAACCGGACTGGCGACGCTCTGCCTCGGCGGCGGCGATGCCGTAGCGCTGAGTGTCGAGCGCGTCGATTGAGCAGATTGTAATCACTCCTCCCTACTAATGAACACTCTCTCAACTTCTGTTCGGCAACCGCGCGATGCGCGTTTGACCATCGCCGGCATCGCTGGCTTTTCGATCGCCCTGGCCCTTGCCTCGCAGGTGGCGATTCCATTGCCCTTCACGCCGGTGCCGATCACGCTGCAGCCGCTCGTGGTCGTCCTCGCCGGCTTGATGCTCGGGCCGGCGGCCGGCGCGGCGAGCATGGTGCTCTACCTCGCGGCTGGCGCCGCTGGCCTTCCCGTCTTCACGCCGTTCGGCGCGCCCGGTATCGCGCGCTTTTTTGGACCGACGGGAGGGTACCTCATCGCGTACCCGGCGGCGGCATTCGTCGCCGGCGCATTGGCGCGTCGCGAGCCGAGCCTTCTCGGACGCTGGCTCGCGGCGACGGCAGGCGTCGCCGTGATTCTCATCGGTGGCGTCGCTGAGCTGGCCATCCTGAACCTCAGTCTCACTCGTGCATTGGCCATCGGCCTAACGCCGTTCGCGCTGTTGGACGTCGTCAAGGCGTTTGTTGCCGCGCTCGTGGCGGGACGTCGTCCTCCGAACGTACCCGTCCAAAGTTGAGCGCTCGCGCGTGGGTGTATGCGGCCGATGGCCGACTCCGCGCGCCCTGGCGAATCCTCGTCTTTCTCGCGGCGACATACGTCTGCGGGCTCGTCGCGTCGATGTTCCTGGCGCCCGTCGCCGGCTTTCTCTCTGCTCGCGCCGAGCTGCGCGTCTCATCCGAAGGCTTGGTCATCCTCGCTGCCCTTCTTGGCGGCCACTTCATCGCACTGCGACTCGTTGACCGTCGTCCCTGGTCGGACGTCTGGCTCGATCGATCCGCCGCTCGCCCCGCGCTCCTCGCGCGGGGTTTTCTGTTTGGGGCACTCGGGATCGGCCTGCCGACGCTGCTACTGATCGCCGTCGGCTGGTTGCAGCTGCAGCCAGGTGTGCACGCCTCCGTAGCCGGTGCAGCGCTTCGCGTGTCGATCTTCCTGTTGCCGGCGGCATTCTATGAGGAGCTCGCGACGCGTGGCTACATCTTCGCGGTCTTGCGCGAATCGATTGGATGGCGCTCCGCTGTGGTTGCGACCAGCGTCGTCTTTGGCCTCCTGCACGTACGCAACGCCGGTGCGAGCGTTCAGTCCGTCACTCTCGTCGTTCTCGCGGGAGTGTTTCTCGCCGGGGTTCTCGTCGCGACGCGCAGTCTATACGCCGCCTGGATGGCGCACTTTGCCTGGAACTGGACGATGGCGGTCGTCTTTCATACAGCGGTGAGCGGGCTGCCGCTGGAATCGCCCGATTATCGCTATGTCGACGCCGGGCCGGATTGGGCTACTGGTGGCGTCTGGGGGCCAGAAGGTGGCGCCGCGGGCGGACTCGGGATGCTCGGTGGACTCGCGTACCTTTATGCGGGACGAAAATCACGCCGACAAGAGCTTCCTGACGAATGACTACGGGTGAACGAATCGCCGTGCTGGGCGCGGGTCAGATGGGAAATGGTATCGCCCACGTTTTCGCGCAGAGCGGTTTCGCGGTAACGATGATCGATGTCTCCAGCGACGCGCTCACCCGCGGACGCTCGACGATAGCAGCGAATCTCGATCGTCAAAGCAAGAAGGGCACACTTCCCGCCGGCGATAAGGACGCCATCCTCGGCCGCGTGGCCACCTCAACGTCGATGGACGCCGTCGGCGATGCCGCGATCGTCATCGAGGCCGTAACGGAGAATCGCGATCTCAAGTTCAAGATCTTCGCCGACCTGGATCGTCAGGCGAAGCCGGGCGCCATCCTCGCGTCGAACACGAGCTCGATCTCCATCACCGAGATCGCCGCGCGGACGCAGCGACCCGAATTGGTGATCGGTATGCACTTCATGAATCCCGTGCCGGTGATGCAGCTCGTCGAGGTCATTCGCGGCCTGGCAACTTCGTCCGTAACGACCACCCGCGTGCTCGAGCTGACCAAGACCATTGGGAAGACGCCGGTAGAGGTGCAGGACTATCCGGGATTCGTCGCCAATCGCGTGTTGATGCCGATGATCAACGAGGCCGTGTACTGTCTCATGGAGGGCGTCGGCAGCGCCGAATCGATCGACACCGTAATGAAGCTGGGGATGAATCACCCGATGGGTCCACTGGCGCTCGCGGACCTCATCGGACTCGACACGTGTCTCGCGATTCTCGAGGTGCTGTACGATGGGCTGGGTGACCCGAAGTATCGTCCATGTCCGTTACTCAAGCAGTACGTCGCCGCCGGATGGCTGGGACGGAAATCGAAACGAGGATTTCATAGCTACTAGTTGTCGGTAGTCACTGATCCATGGCCTGGGCTCTTACTCCACTCACCGAGGAACAGCGCGAGATCCAGCGCGTCGCCCGCGAGTTCGCGGAGCGCGAGATCGCGCCGTACGTCGACGAGTGGGATCGCGAACAACACTTCGACTCTGGCATGGTCGCCAAGCTGGGCGAGCTGGGCTTCCTCGGAATGCTGCTACCGGAGCAGTATGACGGTCTTGGGCTCGACATGCTCACGTATCTCGTCGCGCTCGAGGAAATCGCGACCATCGACGCGTCCGTCGCCGTGATGATGAGCGTTCACAACTCGCTGCCGACCCAGATGATCTTGCGGTGGGGCTCCGCGGAACAGAAGAAACGTTTCCTCGGACCGATGGCGCGTGGCGAGAAGCTTGGCGCGTTCGCGCTGTCGGAGCCTGATGCGGGCTCGGACGCCGCGTCGCTTCGAATGCAGGCGGTGCGCGACGGAAAGTGCTGGGTTCTGAACGGCACGAAGGCGTGGGTCTCCAATGGCCCGCAGGCTGGCGTCGTCATGGTCATGGCGCGGACGGATTCGCCAGGTGATCGCCGGGGCCCGCGTGGAATCAGCGCCTTTATCGTGACACCGGACTTGCCCGGTTTCCACGTCGGTAAGAAAGAAAACAAAATGGGGCTGCGCTCGTCGCCGACGGTGCAACTGGTCTTCGACAGTCTCCGAGTGCCCGCGGCGAACCTCCTCGGACGCGCGTCAGTGCTGGCCGGGCGCTCCTCCACGCCGCGGCGACGGCGAAGGATCGTGGCGAGAACGTGAGGCAGTTCAGCGCGATGGCGAAGTTGTTCGCCAGCGAGACGGCGATGGCGGCGACGTCCGAGGCCATACAGATCTTCGGTGGCTATGGATACGTGAAGGATTACCCTGTCGAACGGCTCTTTCGGGACGCAAAGGTTACGGAGATCTACGAGGGTACGTCCGAGATTCAGCGAATTGTCATTGCCAGAGAGTTGTACTCGCGTGGCGAGTGAACCAATACGCGCTACCCCATAGCAGATAGCTCAAATGGAAACGTCAACGCTAGAAGGACCCGTCCACCCTGCAACGATGCAGGGAATGCCGCTCTTCGAAACGATCGCCAGCATGGGCCATGAGCAGCTCGTGCTCTGTCAGGACGCCGCGTCGGGGTATCGCGGTATCATCGCCATTCACAGCACCGTGCTCGGGCCCGCGTTAGGCGGTACGCGATTCTGGAGCTACGCCAGCGATGACGAGGCGATCGTCGATGCGCTGCGCCTGGCGCGGGGCATGACCTACAAGAACGCCGTCGCCGGTCTCAATCTGGGCGGCGGCAAGTCCGTCATCATTGGCGACAACAAGACGACGAGTCGTGAGCTTCTGTTCCGCGCGCACGGACGTTTTGTCGAGAGCCTCGGCGGGCGTTACATCACCGCCGAGGACGTCGGCACGAGCACGGCGGACATGGATTTCGTGCACATGGAGACCGACTACGTTACCGGTCTCGCCGGCCGATCCGGGGATCCCTCACCGGTCACGGCGCACGTGCCGTCGCGAGCGAGGAGATATACGCCGTGCAGGCGGACGTTTTCGCGCCTTGCGCGTTAGGCGCGATCATCAACGACAAAACGATCCCGCAGCTCAAGGTCGAGATCGTTGCCGGCGCCGCGAACAATCAGCTGCTCGAGGAACGACACGGTGAAGAGCTCGAAGAGCGCGATATTCTGTACGCGCCGGACTACGTCGCCAATGCCGGCGGCGTCATCAACGTATACAGCGAGCTGGCCGGCTGGACCTCGGCGCGTTCGTTCCGCAAGGCGGACGAGATTTACGATACGGTATTGCGCGTGTTCGCGATCGCGAAGGAAGAGCGCGTCCCGACATACCTCGCGGCCGATCGTCTCGCCGAGCAGCGGATTCATGCCGTGAATGCCATGGTGAGAACCTGGCCGCAGTGGCCCAACAAGTAACGGTATGACAGGCGAGCTTCAAATCCCATGCTTCCAATTCTGATTGCCTCAGACCACGCCGGTTTCGAGCTCAAGAAAAAACTCGAGACCTGGCTGCGTGAGATGGGATACGAAGTCACCGACCTCGGGACCGAAAGCGAGCAGTCGACCGACTACGCCGACTATGCGCATCCACTCGCGCAACGCGTGTCGGACGGTGTCGCGTCGCGCGGCGTGCTGCTCTGCGGGACAGGTCTCGGCATGAGCTACGTGGCCAATCGCTATCCGCGCGTCCGGGCCGCCGTGGCCTGGTCGCCCGAGATCGCGGAGCTGTCGCGCCGGCACAACGACGCCAATGTCCTGGCGCTCCCCGCCCGCTTCCTCTCGGAGGATCAGGCACGACAGATTCTCCAGACCTGGGCGCCGGCGATCCGGAGATCGCGGATCTCATCGAGAAGGAGATCCAGCGGCAAAACGAAGGGCTCGAGCTGATCGCGAGTGAGAACTTCGTGTCGCCCGCGGTGCTCGAGGCAATGGGCTCGCCCCTCACGAACAAGTACGCCGAAGGCCTTCCGGGCAAGCGCTACTACGGTGGTTGCGAAGTCGTCGACGAAGTCGAGCAGCTTGCCATTGACCGAGCGAAGGAGCTCTTCGGCGCCGAGCACGCGAACGTGCAGCCGCACTCCGGCGCCCAAGCCAATTACGCGGCGATGACGGCGTTCCTAAAGCCTGGTGACACATTTCTCGGGATGGACCTGTCCAACGGTGGGCATCTCACTCACGGCTCACCGGTGAACTTTTCGGGAATGCTCTTCCGGGCGATCTCGTACGGCGTCACCGACGACGGATTGCTCGACTACGATGACATGCGTCGCAAGGCGCGCGAGCATCGGCCGCGGCTCGTCCTCGCCGGCTACAGCGCCTATTCGCGGATCATCGACTTTGCCGCGTTCGCCGATATTGCGAAGGAGATCGGCGCGATCTTCATGGTCGACATGGCGCATTTCGCCGGCCTCGTTGCCGCGAAAGTGCATCCGTCTCCGGTGCCCCATGCCGATATCGTCACGACGACGACCCACAAGACGCTGCG
>QHUV01000347.1 GCA_003222065.1 Gemmatimonadota bacterium
TCTGTCCGACGCCACACTGTTCCGCGCCACGACGGATGCCATGGCAATGCCTTTCAAGCGTGAGCGCATCACTCATGTCATCGCCATCGAAAGCCGTGGCTTCATCCTCGGCGCGCCGGTCGCACAGAGCCTGGGCGCTGGCTTCGTTCCAGTGCGAAAGCCGGGGAAGCTTCCCGCGAGAACAGAGGCGCAGACCTACGAGTTGGAGTATGGCACCGATCGCCTCGAGATCCACGCCGACGCATGCGATTGGGTCAGGCGTCCCCGCGTACTCATCGTGGATGACGTCATTGCCACCGGCGGCACCGCGGACGCCACGCGTCTGCTCATCGAAAAACTTGGTGGTGACGTTGTGGGCTTTTCGTTCCTCATCGCGCTCTCGTTTTTGCCAGGATTGGAGCGCTTGCGTGGAAAGAGAGTGGACGCGCTCGTCACCTATTGAGCGGGGACGTGCATCGTCGTTTGTGCGGTGCCCTGATCTGTCACGAGAAGTTAGAACGGCGGGCGGTGGTCGCGAGGCGACTCCAGTGCGGCGCGAAGGAGCGCGTGCATTTCCTTGTTCGACGTCAGGTTGCACGACTAAGTTAGAGTGCTTGCCCCCGTAGCTCAGATGGATAGAGCAGCGGTTTCCTAAACCGTTGGCCGGGTGTTCGAGTCACCCCGGGGGCACGTCCCAGTCGACATAATCGGTCAACCTAACGAGCAATGGCAACAAAGAAGATCCAGCCTCCCCAGCCGCCAATTACCACCACCAAGCCAGCTCCAGCCGCAGCACCGAGCACCGACGCTGGTCTCGACATGATGGACTGGCTACAGCTCAATTGGCGCTGGATGGGGGGCGCGGCGGCCGTCGTCGCGGTCGCGGCCGCGGGCTACTGGTTCTACATCCGTTCGCAGCAGATCAAGACGACGAACGCCGAACGGAGCTTGATGCAGGCGGAGCAGTCGCTGCAATCCGGGAACCTGGCTCTGGCGACTAGCGATCTCCAACGAGTCGTGAACCGGTACAAGGGGACCGGTGCCGGAACCGAAGCGGCGATGCTCCTAGCGCAAGCCGATTACAACGCGGGAAAGTACCAAGACGGCGTCAAGATCCTTCAGGAGGTGGCCGGCAAGGCGGGCGGCAGCGAGGCGGCCGTCCAGAGCCTAATCGGTGACGGGCAGTCGCAAATGGGAAAAAGCGCGGATGCCGCCAAGTCCTACGAGAAAGCTGGTCAGGCCGCCGAGTTCGATGGCGAGCGCGCCTATTATCGCGCGAAGGCAGCTCGATCATACCTGGCCGCTGGCAACGCGGCTGAAGCCAAGAGGATTTGGACAGCGCTGTCGACCGACGAGAAGTCGCAGGCTGTTGCCGCCGAGGCCCGGGTTCGACTCGCCGAGCTCGAAGCCAGGCGCGCCGGCAAGTCCTAACCTTCGACAACACAGGCTCGGCCGCACGGCGCTCGTGTGTGCTTCGGTTTCACTCGAGCGCGGGCATTCGTCGATCCAAACGAAGTACGTATAAGATGTATTATGTAAACTCATTCGGTGGAGAAATGTGGAGAAGCGTGGAAGCTTCTCCACTCGGCCTTTCTTAAGTCGCAGTACTGGCTAACTCTGCGAGCTGTCCGACGAACACGACCCGCGCTTCGCCGGCCAGCGACGAGAAATGCCGTGAGCCTTCGACATGGTGGCGAACCCGCAGCCCTCGGCCTGATCGTGTCTCGAGCTCGACAGACGGTCCGGCCTGATCCCAAGCGGACAAAAGGATCGCCGTGGCCACCGCCCCCGTTCCACATGCCAGCGTCTCGGCCTCGACACCCCGTTCGTAGGTCCGGATGCGCCAGCGACCATCGCGGCATGAGACGAAATTCACGTTGGCGCCGTGCCTCAGCTCCGGGTGGTGCCGGAGGAGCCGGCCTCGGTCGACGATCGGAGCGGAATCCACGTCGCGGCACAGTACGACGAGGTGCGGCACGCCGACGAGCGCAAAGCCGACGCGCAGTTCGCCCTCTGCAGCCTCGGCATCGAACGCCTCCTCGACCCCGTCTACTGGCTGGAGATCGATCTCAGGCAGACCATCGCGAAAGCGCGCCGCGACGATGCCTGAATCGGTCGCAATCGCGAATTCCTGATCACGCTCGACCATGCGTAGCTCGGCGGCCAGCCGCGCGGCGCACAGAGTCGCGTTGCCGCACAGCGCCGCAATCGATCCGTCGCTGTTGAGGTAACGAATCGCGACGGCAGCCTGGTCGACACCGTCCCGCAAAAAGACGATTCCATCCGCTCCGACGCCCGATCCGCGGGCACAAACGGCGCGGATGGTCTGCGTATCCTCGAGAGCTCCGGGCGGTTGGCTCCGCACGTCAATAAAGACGAAGTCGTTCCCCGATCCAGTCAGCTTGTAGAACGCTCTGCCCGCCTGAATCACGCGTGAGCTCCTTAGATAATGAGCGGCGGCCACGCGGCACGTTCTGGCTACACCACGTGACGCAGCGCCCAGAATCGAAGCCGCCATACCATGAAAATCGCCTCGCGTACAATAGACCGGGACATCTTGCTCTGCCCTTCGGTGCGGTCGACGAACACAATTGGAATCTCTACGATCTTGAAGTGTTTTCGCCACGCGCGAAAGCTCATCTCGATCTGGAACGCATAGCCGTTCGATCGGACCTGGGTCAGGTCGATCGCCTCGAGCACACGCCTCCGGAAGCACTTGAAGCCTCCCGTCGCATCCCAGAGCGGCAGGCCGGTTACGACGCGTGCGTAGACGTTGGCGAAGTAGCTGAGTAGAAGCCTGTTGATTGGCCAGTTGACGACGGTGACTTTGCCGTTGCGGTATCGCGACCCAAGAACGAGGTCCGCGTTCTCGATGGCGCCGAGAAATTGCGAGAGATGCGCCGGATCGTGGGAGAAATCGGCATCCATCTCGAAGACGAAGTCGTAGCCCTGACGCAGAGCCCACTCGAATCCAGCAATGTATGCGGTGCCGAGGCCCATCTTGTGTGGCCGCTTGAGGATATTCACCCTCGGCTCGTGTTGCATGATACTATCGACGATCTCGCCAGTGCCGTCGGGCGAACCATCATCGACGACGAGAATCTCGAGGCGATCATCCTGCTCGAGGATGGCACCGATGAGGCGCGTGATGTTCTCGCGCTCGTTGTACGTCGGAACAATGACGAGTGCCCGTTCAGCCATCTGACGAAAATAACGTTGCCGAGATGGGTGCTCGCACGGGCATCAAGCCGGGTCTCTTGTCCTTCCCCTGACTACTCCCACGGCGACGAGAATCAATGAAGCGACGAGGGCCAGCAAGGTGATCACCTTCCCGCGCTCATAGGCTGGGTCGTCGAAACGCAGCGAGACTTGCCTGGCGCTCGCGGGCAGTTGCACCCCGATGAGGTTGTACTCCGCGCGGTCGACAAGCGCTGCGCGGCCGTCGACTGCGGCGGTCCAGCCTGGGAAGTAGTTCTCCGAGACGATGAGCGCCGACCCGGCCGGGGGTGCCGAGTCAAGCTGCAAATCGATCTGCCCCGGCGCATAACGAGTGACTCGTACCGGAACGCGGAGCGGAGGCGGAGGCGCCTTGATTTGCTGCGCCGGAATTGCGGAGTTCGTATCGAGGATCGCGATGCTCGTCGGATCAAACTG
>QHUV01000348.1 GCA_003222065.1 Gemmatimonadota bacterium
CTTGAACGGTGCCGTTTTGCTGTTCGAGGCGAAGCGATTGCCAAAGCTCACGCAACGGAAGCGCTCCGTGAAATTGAGCAGCTTCTGACCACCGCGATGATCGAACAACGCGCGAATCGTGACGTTCTTGTAGACCTGGAGCTGCGGCGTGACCGACAACTCGTGCGTCGGGAACGGCGAGCCGAGGAATTCCGCCGTGTCACCGAGTGTCACCTCGCACGCCGGCAAACCCGCGCCCGCTGGATTCGAGAAGCCGTTGTTCCTCGGGCAGTTCGTGCGACTGATGATGCCGTCGCCGTTCTTGTCGGCGAAGCTCTTGATCGGTACGGCAAAGTAGGCGCCTAACGGGTACCCGGCCTGGTGGCGCTGCACGTTGTCGGCGCCGAAGAAGATCGGCGGAATGCCCTGGCCCAGGCTGAGCAGCTTGTTCGCCGTCGCGCTCCCGTTGAGGTTGATCGATCCGGCAACATTGTACGTGTCGAACAGCTGTGCGTTTATCTGATACTCGAAGCCGGCGTTCTTGACTCGTCCAAGGTTCTCGAGTCGCGTCAACGCCTCGCCCCCAGACGGTGGAATGTTCCGCGCAACGATCGCGTCGTGCGTGTTCTTGGTGTAGTAAGTCACCTCGGTGCCGATACGGTCGTGCCAGAAACCGGCGTCTAAGCCGATCTCGTACTCCTTCGAGAGCTCGGGCTTGAGCGCCAAGTTGCCGATGCCGCCGATGGTGAAGCCCGGGACGTTCGTGGATTCTGTCGTCCCTTGCCGAAGTGACACCGCGACTGGCGTTAGAAAGCGTACGGCGTCGCGGAATCTCGGACGCTGACCGCTCTCACCATACGCCGTGCGCAGACGCAGTGACGAGACGATGTCCTGCTTCGGGAAGAAGCTCTCCTCGCCAACGACCCACGAAAGGCTTGCCGCCGGATAAGTGATGCTGCGGAAGTTCTGCCCGAAGGCGCTGTTCTTGTCGGCGCGCACCGCGCCGGTGACGAACAGCCGCTCGCGCCACGCGAGCTGCTCCTGCACATATGCCCCGATCGTCTTGTTTTCGGGGTTCACCTCATTCACGGCGAAGAGCGCCGTCGCGCCACCGAGCGAGCTCGTGCCGGGAAGCAGGCTCTGACCGAAGGCGAACGTCCCGCGCGTGATCTCGTCGTTGTACTGGACTCCCACTCCCGTCGCCGATCGCAGATCCGAGCGTGGATTGAATGTGCCAGTCAAGCCCAGGTTAGCCGTGTAGACGAACTCCTGGAACGGATTCGACGTTCGCTTGCCGACCGCATCGTCGGCGAAGTTACTCGTCGGACCGCCGGCGCTCGCGGGCGGGATGAACTCCTGGTCCATCCGGTTCGCGAAGTCGATACCCGCTGTACCGATCGCCGAGAGCCAGTGCAGGATCTGCCAATTCGCGCGCGACGAGCCAGTGAAGCGGTCGACGTTCTGTTGCGAGTTGATTGCCAGAATATCCGGAATCGAGCCAAAGGAATAGCCGTTGAAGTAATAGCCGGGAATCGCGGGGCCTAACAAGCCGCCCGGAATGATGCCGCGGACGTTGTTGTCGTTTTGCGGCAAGCGGAGACGACTCTGTACGTAACCAGCGTTGACCCCGATATCGAAGTTCTCACGTGGTTGGCTGTGGATGTTTCCACGCAGCGAGATTTGCCGCTGGCGGTTAATCGAGTACACGCCCTGCTCGCGATAGAAGTCGCCGCCGATGAAGTACTGTGCGGCATCCGAGCCGCCGGCGACGTCCGCGCCGTAGCGCTCACGCCAGCCGCGGATGAACGGACTGTTTTGCTTGAGCGGGTTGTACGAGACGAGCTTATCTGCACCGCAAATTTGCCGAATCTGGAAATCGAGTGTGCAGGGGAAGAGCGTATCTGGCGCGAACGAATTGACATCCAACGTCCAGTAGTTTGTCGGCCAGTGCGTGACCTCGTTCACCGTCCCCGCTTCCGTGCGGAAGTTCCAGCGCGCCTTTCCGGCGCGGCCACGCTTCGTCGTGATCTGGATGACGCCGTTCGCTGCCGCCGTTCCGTACAGCGCCGCGGCGGCGGGTCCCTTCACGATCTCGATATTCTCGATGTCTTCCGGATTGATGTCGTTCAATCGGGACGGCACCTGACCACCGACGCCGATGCTTGCACCGCCGCCTTCGTCGTTGTTGACGCGAATGCCGTCGACGATGATGAGCGGATCATTCGAGAGCGACACGCTGTTGGAACCGCGAATGCGAATGCGCGCGGCGGAACCCGTCGTCCCTCCCTCTTCCTGAACGACGACGCCCGCGGCGCGCGAAGAGAGTACGGTTTGCAGATTTGAAACCGCGGCTTGCGGCACGTCTTGCGCGACGCTGATGGTCGCGGTCGAGACGCCGCTCTCGCGACGTGATTGCTCCTGACCCGTCGCGGTGACCTGCACGACGTCGAGCGTCGTCGCTGCGGGATCGAGCGTGAAGTCGACCGTCGCCGTTTGGCCGGCACTGATCGTGAGCGGTCGCGTAATCGACGCATAGCCGATGCGCAACGCTTGCACGTTGGCCGCACCAGCTGGGACGCCGGTGATGCGATACGTTCCTGAATCACTGGTTTGGCCGCCACGCGTCGTACCGACGACGCGTACAGTCGCACCGACAACCGGCTGCTGCGTGCCGCGGTCGACGACGCGTCCGGTAACGATCCCCGTCGGCTGCTGCGCCGCGGCGAACATCGGAGCGAGCACGATCGCGCTGACGCCAAGCCTTCGAATCCAAGCCATTCGTGCCTCCCTTTCCCCCCAGGGTGATGATGCCGCGTCGAGTACCGCGGCAGCGAAGCGGACAATAGCTGTTATGACCTGCCGAGCTGAAGTGCAGGTGCCCACCGAATCCATGACACCACGTGAAGGTTCACGCGATGGCATTTCCGCTGTCTCTTGAACCCGGTTCCCCGTTGAGAAGTCACGCATCTCTGCGTGTTGTCCACGAACCGCCCAGGGCGGTGACGAACCGGTACTATGGCGTGACGAACCTGAACGCTCTGCGGAGCCCGCCTCGTTCAGTCGAGTGCGATGCGATAACCCGCCTTTCGCACGGTGACAATGTAACGAGGGTTAGCCGGATCGTCTTCAAGCTTTCGACGGAGCTCGGCGACGTGTGTGTCGATGGTGCGGCTCACCACCTCGGCGTCGTATCCCCAGACGTCGCGGAGCAGATCGAGGCGAGGAACGATGTTCCCCTTTCGCCGAAGGAGTGCCATCAGCAACTCGAACTCCTTCGGCCGCAGGCTGACCGGGAATCCGCGCCGATAGACGGCGTGCGTACTCGGACGCACTTCGATCTCTCCGAAGCGGATGCGTTCGCCTGACGAGAGTCTCTCAACGCTCGCACGTGCGGGCGCGCCAGCTCGGCGCAGTAACGCGTTGACGCGGCCAAGGAGCTCGAGGAGTCCGAAGGGTTTGGTGACGTAGTCATCGGCGCCGTAGCGAAACCCGCGCACCTTGTCCGCTTCCTCGCTCCGCGCCGTGAGGATGAGCACGGGCACGTCGTTCCCTTCCGCGCGCAGTGAGGAGAGCACGCGATAGCCATCGAGCCCAGGGAGCCCGAGGTCGAGAATCACGAGGGCGGGCTCGCTCGTCCGCGCGCGCGCCAGTCCTTCCGAGCCGTCGTGAACGATGTCGACGCCGTAGCCCTCGATCTCGAGATTGTTCGCGAGACCTCGAGCGAGATCGTGATTGTCTTCGATGATCAGGATGTGTGACATGCTCCGGCGCTAGTGCGTGAGTGTTAGCTCATTGCGGCGCGGCTGCTACGGCGTCGGACGAAAGACCACAACGGCTCATCACGGATTCCCCGGATTAGAACAGATTTCACGGATTTACTCCTCTTGCGCTACGCCGCCGTGCTCCACGAGCCCGGACGATGCTCTTTGTGACGGCACACCAGTCGCTGTCCGGCGCGAGGAGTTTCCCGAGGTCGTTCATAAAGATCCTATCGTCCGGGCTCGTGGGGCGTGGCGTCGTGAGGCTCACGGAGCAGATCCCTGGAATCTGTTTTGAATCCGGGAAATCCGTGATGAGCCGTTGTGGTCTTGTTGGGCCTCACTGCGGAAGGGCCGCTCGAGATCGGGCGCGGCGCGGCGGAGCATAACGACGCCGATGCAGACGAGCACGAACGCGAGGAGCGTTCCGATGCTCACGAGTTGCCCGAGCAGGCCAATCGGAAGGAGACCAGCGGCAAAGGCGATGATCGCCCCCGTGATGATCGTGCTCAAGTACGGCGTGCGAAAGCGTGGATGAATGACGCCAAAGAGCGTCGGCAGCAACCCGTCACGGCTCATCGAGTAGAAGATGCGGGTCTGCGCGAGGAGCTGAACGAGCATCGTGCTGAACAGGCCGAAGAGCGCGCTGACTTTGATCACGGGGCTGAACCATTTCAGGCCCGTCGCATCGATCCCAACGGCGAGCGGGTCGGCGACGTTGAGGCGACGATAGTTGACGATGCCGAGCAGCACGATCGCAACCGCGATGTAAATGACGGTGCAGATCGCGAGGGAGCCGAGAATGCCGATCGGCATGTCGCGCTGCGGGTGTTTGGCCTCTTGCGCCGCCGTCGACACGGCGTCGAAGCCGATGTACGCGAAGAACATGACGCCGGCGCCGCGCAGCACGCCGCTCCAGCCAAACGCGCCGAAGCTTCCCTCGTTAGGCGGCACGAACGGGGTCAGATTCTCCCGACGGACGTAGGACGCGCAAAGCACGACGAAGAAGACGAGGACGAGCGACTTGATGAGCACGAGGGCCGTATTCGTCCCGGCCGATTGCCTGATCCCGATGACGAGCAGCGCCGAGACGAGGAGCACCACGAACGCAGCGGGCACATTGAACACCCCATGAACGAGCGAGCCATCGGCGAGCGTCACGATCGAGCCGCGCGGCGCCGTGAGCGCGGGCGGAATCGCGATGCCCAGATCCCGACACAGGCTCACGAAGTATCCTGACCAGCCAACCGCGACCGTCGACGCACTGAGCGCATACTCGAGAATGAGGTCCCAGCCGATGATCCAGGCGAAGATTTCGCCGACCGTCGCGTACGCGTAGGTGTACGCGCTGCCCGCGACGGGGACCATCGCCGCGAACTCGGCGTAGCAGAGGCCGGCGAACGCGCAGCCGACGGCGGAGATGATCATCGACAGCACGAGCGCGGGGCCAGCGTTCTGGGACGCGGCTGTCCCCGTGAGCACAAAGATGCCGGTGCCGATGATCGATCCAATGCCGAGCGCCGTTAGGTTCAGCGGACCGAGCGAGCGACGGAGGAGGCTGCGCTCCGATTCGACGCGGAGATCGGCGAGGGACTTTCGCGTGAAGAGGGACACGGCGAGATGGGCTGAGAGTGAGCGAGCGGGAGTCGCGGATTTGTATACAACGGATACGCGACCGCCCATCGCGTCGACAGGCTCTCACCGGCGCGTGCAACGTTAGAGTTTGGTGAACTGGGAAACAGGTGCGCCGCGCTCGTGCGGCAGCCGCCAACGTCAGAGTCTCGTCAGAGCGCGGCGTGCACCGCTGGCGGCGCGCCGTTGTGGCCCGACTCTTTCCCTGGAGCGCGCGATCCGGCGGGCAGCTCGACGACGAACCGCGCCCCGCCGGAGTCGGCGCGCTCGACCCACACCCGGCCCCCATGGCGCGAAGTGAGGTCACGGACGACGGCGAGACCGATGCCGGTGCCCATCGCGGCGTTCTGATGGCTCTTGCGGTGATTCGTTAGGCGCACGAACGGCGCCCACACGCGGTCACGATCGGCAATCGGGATCCCGGGGCCTTCATCCTCGACGACGAGACGCGCGCCGGCATCGATGCGGTCGACACGCACGGTGACCGTCTGACCGGCTGGTCCGTAGCGCACGGCGTTCTCGAGGAGGTTCAAGACGATCTGGCGATACGCCGCGGCGTCGATCAGCGCCGGCGCCGGCTCGTCGATGATCTCGCGCAACACCACCTTCGCCGTCCACGCGAGCGGTGCGAAGGCGACGAGGATCTCGCGGGTCAGCCCGGCCAGGTCGATGACTTCCGCGGAAAGTTCCAGGAGGTGGCGGTCGGCGCGCGCGAAATGCAGCGCGTTCTCGACCAGGTGCATCAATCGGCGCGCCTCGCGGACGATGATCTCGGCGGCGGCCCGGCGCTCGCGCTCCGATCGCGTGCGTTCGAGCATCAGCGTCTCGCCGAAGAGCAGAATTTGCGCGAGCGGCGTGCGCAGCTCATGCGACACCCCGGCGGTGAGCGCCGCGCGCAAGCGCGCGAGCTCCTGCTCTCGGCGCATCTGCAGCACCGCGAGACGGCAGCGACACCGGGAGCATACGTCTCGTGTCCGGCGCGCGGGACCATCGTCAGCCGCAGCTCGGGACGGCGCGGATTGGCGTCGTATATCGCGCGGCCGTCCGGCGCCAGTACGAAAGTTCTCATCAATGAGTCGTAGCGCGCGGCGCGTGGCGCGAGCTCGGCGTCAGCGCGGAGCGGCTTCTGCGCGGCGGGCGCGAACGCGGCGTCGCCGAAGGAGGCGACGTCACTCACAAACCCGAATGCGTAGCCGATCAGACCCGACGCGTCGGCGCGAAGCGCATAGGCAATGATCCGGGGGCGCCGATTCACCTCGCCGTAGACGAGCGCGGCATCACCGTCAGCGCGACGCAGGGCGCGAACGCGCGCGATGATCGTGTCGCGCAGCCACCGTCGCTCGGCCTCGACCGGCGGTGCGCCACCGGACGTGCGTAGCTCTCCGTCGACGAGGCTGACACGGAAGTAATAGCTGGGCGTGTACGCCGGCGCGCAGCGGCATTCGCGAATTCGCGCGGCGCCGCGCTCGAGCACTTCCGGCCCGCTCAGTGGCCTCCGAGAGGCGCCGACACCGCCGGCGCTGATGGTCGTGAAGAGCGCACGGAGACCGAGGTCGATCGTGGCGCGCGCCTCGTAGCTCGCGCTGGTGGCGGCGAATCGCACGAAATCGCGTTCGGCGCGCTCTGATATTTCTTGCTGCGAGAGCGCCGTCGTCCACGCTTCGTGAGCGAGGTCCGCCGCGATCGCGAACGCGACGACGAGGAGGCCGATGAGGATCGGCATCCTGGCGACACGGGCGAAGAGGCGTGAGGCGGGCGACACTGTCGGTGGCTAGCGGTTCGTTGTTCGGGGCCACCTACATTATTCACTGGCGACCGGCCATTGGCCACCGTTTCAGAATTCGCTAGTCCGACGCGGTGCGCGATGCGCCCAGCGACTCATCCCGGCCAACAGGAGCTCGGCCGCGCAGATTCATAATGTTCTAACGTCGCGCGTGTCGTCCTGAGCGCGCGTGTCGTCCTGAGCGAAGCGCAGCATGACAACGACGCGTCATATGCGCAGCCCGAGTTGACGCAATAACTCCTCGAACCGCAACCATTCGCGCTTGTCATAGCCCGGCGCGTCGTACGCCTTGGACCAGAGGCGGTGAAAGAGGCGGTGGGCTTCCTGCATCGGATCTACCGCGACACCAGCGCTACGAGCAAACTCGCTCATGTTGAGCACCTCGAGCATCGGATGCCAACCAATCAAAGGCAAGACACGAGCCGAACTCTCTGACCCGCGGTGCGCGCACCATCGCGATGCGACAATCGATACACGTGTTGTCGCTGGGGCCACGGCGGCGCCGTGACGCACCGCACGCCGCACATCTTTTTTTTATGAAGCTCCTCTCATAATCGCATGTGGATTCCTCGTAATTTGTCAACATTCGAATCCGTGGGCGACG
>QHUV01000349.1 GCA_003222065.1 Gemmatimonadota bacterium
TGTTGGAAGAACCGTTGCTCAGAGACGACGTATTGAAGCACAATGCGGTCGTCCCACCGGTACGCGAGAACCACGGCCGGGTCATCACCCAGTTGCGTCGGCCATGCGGCAATCAGCCTAACGCTGGGATCACGCAGCGGCTCGATCGGGAAGGGAACCGCACTGCGCACGGCGTCGAGATCGCGCGCCCGGCCCGGCAGGTCGCCGGCAACGACACGACGGTAGTCGGCGAGAGCATCGCGCAGTAACGGAACCGAGCTCGCCGGCGCCGTCAACGGCGCCAACGCTGACGCGCGCGCCGTACGCCTAACGAGATTGGCGCCGCCGATTCCCGCCGCGACTATAATGGCGGCGATGGCCACAAGCGCGCCGGGTCGGCGAAGATGAGAAAACCGATCGGGCTCCGGAACCGGAATCTCGACGGGTGCGGGCATCGCCGCGATCGCCGCTCTGATTCTCTCCCGCAACGCGGGAGGCGCGGCGACTGGCGGCTCGAAGCCGAGACGTCGGCGCATGGCCATATGCACCGCAAGCTCCCGTCGGCAGCGGACGCACCCAATCAGATGTGCGTCGATTTGGGACGTCGTCTCCGGCGGCAGTTCTCGATCGGCATAGCCAGCGAGCAGATCGATGAGAACCTGGTGCTGATTCTCACGCGCCGCGCGCTCGGCGGGGTCCTCCGACGAACCGGGCGCCAAGGGTGTCCAGTCGGTCATTTCATTCCTCCGCCAGTCGTTCCTGAACTGCCTCGGCGAATGCGGCGGTCCTGCGACGTGCCGGGCTCGCGGAGCGCGGCGCGACCAGCCAGCACCGCCCCGGCGAGCAAACGGCGTCCGCGCGAGATACGGCTCATGACCGTCCCGATCGGGACGCCGACGATTTCGGCAATCTCGTGGTATTTGAAGCCGTCGATGTCATGCAACTCGACGACGGTAGCAAAATCATCGGGGACCTGCTCCAGCGCGCCGCGAACCTCTTCGCCCGTCAGCTTCGCGGCGACCTCCTCGAAGACCATGTCGCTGTCGCTCGCGACAAGATCGTCATGGGCCTCTTCGAGGCGCGTAATGGAAACCAGCTGCCGACGCCGAGCACTTCGTTCCTCGGTCTCACTCAGCACGCCACGCAGGATCCGATAGAGCCATGCTCGCACCCGCGTCGGATCTCGTAGCTCGTCCAGGCCAAGCCAAGCACGGCCACAGGCCTCCTGAACCGCGTCCTCGGCATCGGCACGCATGTTTGTGCGCCGCGCGGCAAACGCGAGGAGGCGATCGAGGTGCGGAAGCACCAGCGCGTCGAAACGCGCATGCCGATCGGTCAACGAGGCTGCGATTGGATTCACCGGGAATGAGAGCGGGACCTATTGTAGGTAGAGCGCTCCGAGAGGAAAAGTATTCCCGTCAGCCGAGATCCGACGATTCGGCGGCACTGGGTTGCTGCCGGCTGGGCCCTGGGCGCGCGACTTCGTCGGCGGAACGGCACATCAGTTCGAGCTTGCTCTCGGGCGCGGTTTCCCAGTCAGGTGGGATTGGAACGAGTCGCCGGAGTGTGGTGCTTTCAGGGTTCGTGGATTCGAATGTCAGCCATCCTTGATCGAATCCGCCCCTGAGCCGGGTACCCGCGGACGGCACCGTACTCCAAACCCGCCACGATACGCCCTTCGAATCGAGAAACTCCCTGTAGGCCATGCCGGACACGAGAGCAAACCTGATTCCAGCACGCCCACCAACGCTCGGCACTTCGCATTGTGATCTGGATCACGTTTGGCGTGAGGCGCCAGCAAGAGTCGGACTTTCGTTAGGCAAACCAACCTAACGACTGTCGGTCTTCGGCAGCGTCCACAGCCCGACGCGGCCGAGTACAGCGAGCGACACGAGCTCCCCGACTGGCGGCTCGTGGGCCCGAGATGCCGCGAGACATTCTCGATTCTCCAAGAGAAATTCATCGGCGGATCTTGCAGGGATCGCGCCGAGGTTCGACAATCTCGGGATGCGATCGAGAATCTCGTTTTTCCTGTGCCTCGTCTCCATGCCGGCAATTCTGTCGGCACAGCCAGCGGCGTCTCGTGCGTCGCCGCGACTCGCCCCGCCTGACGACTGGAGCGCGTTCCTCAGGCTCTTCGACGCCTACGCCGACAGCGACCGCGTGGTTGGCGCAAGTGTCCTCGTGATGCGCGACGGACGCGTCCTCGACCGGCATGATTACGGTTGGGCCGATCGCGCCGCTCGACAGCGAGTGGATGCGCGGACGATCTTCCATTGGGGCTCGATCACGAAAACGTTGACCGCGATCGCGATCATGCAGCTGCACGATCGCCGCCAGCTTTCGCTCGACGAGAAGATCACTCGTTATGTGCCGGAGCTCCGACAAGTGCACGATTCATACGGCATGATCGACAGCATCACGTTGCGCATGCTGTTGTCACACTCGGCGGGGTTTCAAAACCCGACCTGGCCGTACACAACTGGCAAGGCGTGGGAGCCGTTCGAGCCGACGACGTGGAGTCAGCTCGTCGCGATGATGCCGTACCAGGAGCTCCACTTTCGTCCGGGCTCCCGATACTCGTACTCCAACCCGGGCTTCATCTATCTCGCCCGCGTCATCGAGCAGCTGAGTGGTGACGCATGGCAGAGTTATGTTCAAAAGAACATTTTTGCGCCGCTCGAGCTGACGCACAGCTATTTCGGCGCCACTCCGTACCATCTCGCCGCTGATCGCTCCAACAATTACACGATTCGGCGTGATTCGAGCGGGAGCGTCGCAGAGGTCGCGAACGGCCGTGACTTCGATCCCGGCATCACGATTCCGAATGGCGGTTGGAACGCACCGCTCTCCGATCTGGCGCGGTATGCGACGTTCCTCACGGGTGCCGTGCACGACGACTCGACTCGCCGCCGGTTCGACGCCGTGCTCTCGCGAACGACCTTGTCGAGCATGTGGCATCCCCTCCATCCGATGAGCGAGACGGCGGCGGCGCCCGACTCGATGGCCCTCTCTTTTTTCGTGCTGCATCGGGGCACCGCGACCATTCTTGGACACACGGGGAGCCAAGCCGGCTTTCGCTCGTTCATTTTCTTTAATCCCATGACAACTTCCGCCGTCATCGCCGCATTCAATAGCTCGAACGAAGCCGAACCTGCGCGCGCCGCTTATCTGCGGATGTATGAGGCGGCTCTCGCGCTCCTCCGCTGAGCCATTGTCATGAGTAAGATCAAATCATCCTTGCTTCTCTTTGCAATTGCGCGAACGCTCACCGCGCAGGCAGGTCCGGCGACGACATTTCGCGTCGAGGAAACGTCGATCGCTGACGTGCATGCCGCGATGCGTGCGGGAAGGTTGAGTTGTCGCGCGCTGGTCGAGCAGTATCTCCGTCGCATCGACGCTTACGACAAGAATGGGCCGGCGCTGAACGCGCTGGTCGTCGTCAATGCCAATGCATTGCGAGTGGCGGACTCACTCGACAATCACTTTCGTCGTGTAGGACTTACGGGTCCCCTACACTGCATTCCCGTCATCGTGAAGGACAACTTCGAGACGGTCGATCTGCCGACGACGGCGGGCTCGTTGTCGCTCCAGGGCTTCGTCTCGACCAAGGACGCGTTTCAGGTGCGCCGTCTGCGCGAGGCGGGGGCAATTGTGCTCGCGAAGTCCAATATGGCGGAGTTCGCGTTCAGCCCGTACGAGACGGTGAACTCCATTCTCCCTGGCTACACGAAGAATCC
>QHUV01000350.1 GCA_003222065.1 Gemmatimonadota bacterium
GGATCACCGCGAACGAATTGGGTCCTTAGCCATCGAGGATTTGACGCACCTTGCTGATCAGCTGCTCCGGCGTGAACGGCTTCTCGAGGAACGCGGTGCGTCGATCGAGAATGCCTCGACGCATGACGTCGTCGTCGGTGTACCCCGACATGAACAACACCTTTACGGTTGGGCGCGCGGTGGCCAGCTGCTCGCTCAAAAAGCGACCACTCATGCGGGGCATGACGACGTCCGACAAGACAAGATCGATCGGCCCAGCGTACTCTTTGGCCTGTCGCAGCGCGTCCGCGCCGTCAATCGCCGTCAGGACCGTGTACCCATGCGCTTGCAGGATGCGAAGTGCGAGGCTGCGTAAGTGCTCATCATCTTCGACGAGGAGCACTGTTTCATCCGCCCGACTCTCGACATCGCGCGCGACGGCCGCTGTCGCCACCGCTTCGTCGGACGGCTCGAGGACACGTGGAAGATAGATCGTGAACGTCGTTCCGCGTCCGATCTCGCTGTTCACCCGGATGTCGCCGCCGGCCTGCTTCACGATCCCGTACACTGTAGAAAGACCAAGACCAGTTCCTTTGCCAGCTTCCTTGGTCGTGAAAAAGGGCTCGAAGATATGACTCTGGACGTCGGATGGCATCCCAGTGCCAGTGTCGCTCACCGCCAGCATGACGTACTCCGCGGCAGCCATCGCTGCGCCACGCGGCCCAGCAATAGACGACCGGAGGACATTCGCGGTCTCGATTGACAACCGCCCGCCCTGCGGCATCGCATCACGTGCGTTGACGGCAAGGTTCATGAGCACTTGCTCAAGTTGCCCGGCGTCAGCGCGGACTTCGTACAGATCCGGCGCGAGCTTCGTCACGAGCTCGACGTCCTCACCAATGAGTCGCCGCAGCATCTTCTCGGTTTCCGTCACGACGCTGTTGAGAATGAGCGTTCGCGGCTGAATCACCTGCTTGCGACTGAAGGCAAGGAGCTGTCGAGTGAGTTGTGCCGCGCGCACCGCGGCCTGCTTGACCTCGATCGCGTCTTCGCGACGCGCGTCCCCCGCCTCGAAGCTGTCCAGCAGCATGCTGGTGTAACTCGAGATGACCGTGAGAAGATTGTTAAAGTCGTGAGCGACGCCTCCAGCGAGCTGACCGATTGCGTCCATCTTTTGCGAATGGTGAAGCTCCTCCTCGAGGCGGCGCTGGTGCGTGAGATCGCGCAGCGTGTGGACGACGAGGCCTGGCGCGAACGCCGCGGAGCGGCCGTCAACGGTGCGGATCTCTCCGTCCTGTCCTTGGACGCGAACCTCTCCGCGTAAGCCAGTCGGCGATTCGCCGACGGTGTCCTTTGTCCCCGCCTCGCGCGCCGACTCGTTGCCTAAGACGCCGCGAAGATCACGGTCGCGCAGCTGCTCGAGCGGTATTGCCGTGAGAGCACACGCCGCAGGGTTCGCATCGATTATGCGCCCGCTGTCGTCGGTGATGAAGAGCGCGTCTCCGACATGTTCAAAGATGCGACGCAGCCGTTCCTCGCTCTCGTGCATCGCGCTCTCGGCGCGCCGCCGCTGCCAACGCTCACCGGCGCGTTCGATGCTGCCGAGCAACTGCTCGGGTTGCACCGGTTTGATGAGATAGTCGTAGCTGTTCTCCCGCAGTGCGCGGACCGCGCTATCAATGGACGCGTTCCCGGTGAGAATAACAATCTCGATACTCTCTGACAGCTTCCGGATCTCGGAGACGAGCTCCATGCCATCCATGTCCGGCAGGCGCAGGTCGACAAGGGCGATAGCGGGTAGCCTCGCGGCGTCCCTCGTTAGCTCGAGCCCCTCCTGCGCCGACGGGGCTAGTAGCGCAGAGTAGCCGCGGAGCCGAAGGATGTCCCCGATGGTGCGCAACATCTGCGCATCATCGTCGACGATGAGGATGGGAAGCCGCTCAGGCGAACGCGGCATCGAGAAGCTCCAGGAGACTGTCCGGAGAGAACGGTTTGCGCAGGGTTCCGGAGATCAGAGGCGTCGGGAGATTATGCGCAACGGCATCCAGCGTCGCGGCATGCCCGCTGTAGAGAATGAGCGCAACCGCAGGGCTGACTCGCTTGATGGCCAGCACGCACTCAGCGGGAGCGGTGTTGTCGAGCCGGAGGTCGAGGATGACGGCTCCCGGCGATGCCCGCTCGAGCTGCGTAACCGCCTGCGCCAGTGATTGCGCCTCGAACACCACATAGCCGTGGTGACGGAGCACGTCGCCGAGCGTGCGCAGGAATCCCGGTTCGTCGTCGACGACGAGGACGCGGCGCGTGTCCGTCGACGAGTCGAGCATTTCCATCAACGTCGGCAAAGCCACCGGCTTTCGCAGCACGTGTAACGCGCCCTCTCGCTCGGCCTCGGCAATGAGGTCACCGGCAGAGTAGGCGGTCATCAGCACCACGCGAATGCCAGGTCGAAGCGACTTCATCGCCTTGAAGGCTTCGACGCCATTCAGGCCACTCATCTTGACGTCCATGAGCACGGCGGCGAAGTCTGTTTTCTCGACGGCAGCAACTGCTTCTTCGCCGCTGTAAGCCCCCTGAACCTCCCATTTGTGTAAACGGAGGATGTCCGAGAGCGTCCGCACCATCTGTCGATCGTCATCGACGACAAGAATGCGCTTGCTCATGCAGCGGCCCGTGCAGTCGAGTCGGCAGCCGGCAGCGTAACGAGGAACGTCGCGCCTTCCCCCGGGCGACTCACGACTTTGATGTCGCCGCCGTTGGCGCGCGCGAGCGTGCGTGAGACCGCCAAGCCGAGTCCAATACCGCGGGCCTTCGTCGTGAACAGCGGCTCGAAAACCTTGTCGAGGTGTTCGGGTTTGATTCCGCTACCGGTGTCCGACACCTCGAGTTGAACCTGCCCGCCGTCGAGCATGCGTCCGCGAATACTGAGGGTGCCACGGGTGCTGGTCGGGGCAGAGCCGTTGCTCATTGCCTGCACGGCGTTGGTGAGAAGATTGAGCACCACCTGTCCCACTTGAACGCGATCGGCAAACGCGCCGCGCAGCGTCGGCGGAAATTCCGACGTGACATGCACACCGGTCACGTCGGCGACGCGTTGCAGCTGTTCAGCGACGAGTTGTTCGAGGGAAATCGTCTCCCGATTTGGTGTCTTGACGCGAGCGAAGTCGAGGAGATCGCCGACGATCTTCTCGGAGAGACCGACCTGGGTGCGTAGAATCTCCAAGTATTCCCTTACGTCCGGCGACGCGTCGCTCAGCACGATGCCGAGGTAATAGAGCGCATTCGTCATTACGCCGAGCGGGTTACGAAGCTCGTGGCCGACGCCGCCGGCGAGCTGTCCGAGAATGGCGAGCTTCTCACGCCTAACGAGCTCCTCCTGCGCGCGCTCGAGCCCCTCCACGGCGGCCTTCAATTCACTCGTCCGCGTGGCGACACGCTCCTCCAGCTCGCGCTTGGACTCCTGGACCTGATCAGCCATCCGGTTG
>QHUV01000351.1 GCA_003222065.1 Gemmatimonadota bacterium
CGGCGTCTGCAGATTCTCGATGAGCTTCCCGTTCTCGGAGGCCCACGGGGGCGTACACGCCGAAAGGCCCGTGCCGCCGGCGGTGTACGCATACATGTCCGCCTGCACGTCGAGCCCCGCGCGCCGAGCGGAGTCAATCCTGGCGATCGCCTGGGCCGCCTTGGGCCAGTTGCGCTTGCCCGCGGCCTTGAGGTGATAGATCTCCACCGGCACACCGCCATCTCGCCCGATGCGAATGGCCTCGTCGATGCCCTCGAGCAGCTGATCGCCCTCGGAGCGCATGTGCGTGATGTAGATGCCGCCGTAAGGCGCCATGGCCTTCGCCATCTCGATCAGCTCACCCGTCGTGGCGTAATTCCCCGGCGGGTAGATGAGCGCGGAGCCGATGCCGAAGGCGCCATCCTCCATCGCGTGGCGCGTCACCACGCGCATCGTATCGAGCTCCGCCGGCGTGGGCGTGCCCTGCGCTTCCCCCTTTGCGTAGACACGAATGGTCGCCGCGCCGACGAACGACCCCACGTTAGGCGACGAGCCGTGCCGCGCCATCGCGTCGAGCCATGCGTCGAAGCCATGGGCGCCGGTGAAGTTCAGGCTGGAATCGGCGCCGCGGGTGCCTAACGCGAAACCGCCGGTCTGGCGCGTGGCGGCGTTGAGCGGTGCGGGAGTGCCGCCTTCGCCCATGATCTCGGTCGTGATGCCCTGGGTGATCTTGCTGACCGAGCGCCCGTCGCCGGTACCGAGAAAGTTGCCGTACGAGCCGCTCTGGATGTCGATGAATCCCGGGGCAACCACGAGCCCACGCGCGTCGATTCGCTGCCGCGCGTCGGCCGAGTGGAGCGCACCGGGCGGCGCGATGCGCGCGATGCGGTCGCCGACGACGCCGACGTCGCCGTAGAACCAGGCCGCGCCGGTGCCGTCGATGATCCGGCCGTTCTCGATGACGACGTCGAACGTCCCGATTGAGGCGGGGGCGGGGGCGGTCTGCGCGCTGCGAGGCGCGCACGCCGCGAGAGCACCGAATGCGGGAAGAAGCAGCGCGATGCGCGGAAGGAGCCGTCGGTGCATGGAAGCGGTGTCGAGGGTGAAGGGCGGAAGCAAAGAAGTGGCAGATCAGTCCAAGTACATAACGGTACTGACGAAACTTCGCACGCGCTGTTCGTCTGTCTCTTCCCACGCTGCCTCGTCCTCGGGCAAGGGCCTGCGCAGGCGTAGATCGCGCCGAGCTGGCTGCTCTCCGCCGCGTGTCAGTCGAGTGAGTCGCACGTGCACCTCTCGCACTCCGGACACCGACACGAGAGTGCGTACATTCTCCTCGCGGACGCCGCCGCCGGCCATAACGACCAGGCGCGAGCCCGCCTGGCGCACCAGTTCCGCCAGTGCCGTCGCGCCGTCCACGGCCGTCGACGCGCCCCCCGCGCTCAGTACGCGCTGCACACCGGCGTCAGCGAGCGAGTCCAATGACTCCGCCAAACTAGGTGTGAGGTCGAACGCGCGGTGGAAGGTGACCGGCAGTTCTTGCGCCGCCTCGATTAAGGAGCGCACGAGCGCGAGATCGACGGTGCCGTCGGGACGGAGGCCGCCGATCACCACTCCGTCGGCGCCGAGCTCCCGGGCGGCGACGACGTCCCGTCGCATCACGTCGCGCTCTGCCTCTGAGTAGACGAAGCCACCTCCGCGGGGGCGAATCATGACGAAGACGGGGATCGACACGGCGTCCTTGCAGGCGGCGATCATTCCCGCACTCGGCGTCGTGCCGCCATCGAAGAGGGCGTCGCACAGCTCCAACCGTCGAGCTCCGCCACGCTCGGCCGCGAGCGACGACGCGACGGAGTCGACGCAAGCCTCGACGAGGATGGGCGCCGTCAGCTACCACTCCTCGTTAGGTGACGCGCCATGGGATGAACTCAAGTTTCTTTCGGTCGTTCATTTTAGGTTGTCCCCTGCATCAGAATCATGGCACCTCAACCTTGGAGCTGCCACGGCCGGGCGCTCCACGTCATCAAGACTACTTGTTCTGCACGCGGTAGTGCAGTTGAACCAGACCATCTTCAAATCGTTCGACGGATCGTAACTCCAACGGCACGTAACGATGACGCCGCGCTATCAGTGGGATGCCATCCCCGATGAAAACAGGGACCACACTGACGACGAACTCGTCGATCGCCTCGGCGTCAAGAAACGAGGCAATGAGCTCGCCGCCGCCCATCAACCAGATATCCTTGCCAGGCTGCTCTCGAAGACGGCTCACGAATGGGCCGATTGCATCGTTCACGAACTGCACGCCTAACGGGGCGTCGGCTGGCGCCGGATGATGGGAGAAAACGATGCTCGGATTCTGTGCGTCGAACTTCGCCCCCATGCCCAGGCTCACCTCGTAGGTCTTCCGGCCAAGCAGCTTCGTGTCGATCGACTTCATGAAGGCGCTCATTCCATAGAAACCTTCGGGAGCGGGGCGGGACGTCAGCCATTCGAGATCACCGTCGGGACGCGCGATGTAACCGTCCGCGCTGGTCGCGATGTGGACGATGACCTTGCGCCGCTTCGTCACGAGTAACTATGTGCCGGGCATGAACGCGCAGCCAGCATTTTGAGCGCGGATCAACGCGTAGATTCCCGACGGGACGAGGATCGCGCCCGGAATCAGATTGCTCCGCGCTTCAGCTTTGACCGCCTCCGGATCACGCTGGTATCGCCGCGCCATTTGGCTCGCCCAGTTTCCGAGCGCAACGTTGCAAACGAGGTTGATGAGCCCCCGGCGCTGGAGTGGTTCGAGCGCGTACGCAGCCTCCCAGCCGGTCGCTCCCTCACGCGCCCTCCAGAAGACGTTGCGCGTCGCAGCTGCGTGGGTGTTTGGATCCTTGATCTTGAGGTCCTCACCGACTGCGTAGCGTTCCCACAGGAGATCGTTGAGCGCCATGGGAGTGCCCAATCGACGAAAGACAACAACAGGCCGTGTCTGCGCGTCGGTGGTGCCATGAACTGTATGAAAGTCATCGAGAAATGAAGCCACGTAGCTCAAGACGTTTCCTTCACTCACTTCACTCGTGTTGAAAACAACGCGGTACTGAGCCGAGGCGAGGCTCTCGAGCCACGAAGTGTCCCATAGTCCGTGGCTACGCAGCGAGGCAGCGTCCAATTCGTCGGCATCGAAGGTCATCGCGGCTGCGAGAACGCCCAACTGCCCGATGAAAGCTCGACGATCGGCCATACGCCCTCCTCTTTATGGGCCGTGTTGCTGCCTAACGTTCCTAGTCGGCACCTCGACAGCGCATTGAATTATTCGCCGTTCCCGGCGAACAGAACGAGGTTGCCGTCCGGATCACGCACGATGAAGGTTCGCGCACCCCAGGGCTCGCTCCTGAGCGGTTGAGCAAATTCGACGCCTGCCGCCTGGTATTCGAGAAAGAGCGGCTTCGCGTCATCGAGCGCAATCGAGGCGGCAAGCAGTTGCTCCGTGTCGCGCCGAACGGGGTCGACGACGCCATTGTCGACGCGGCGCAGGTTCAATCGCGCGGCGTCACGGAACACCTGGCCATAGAATGGCGGTTCGCCATAGCTGAAGGCGACGGAGAAGCCGAGTTTCCGCGTGTAGAACTCGGCGGCGACACCGATGTCTCGAACGAACAGCTGCGGTTCGGCGGTGAGAAGCGTGGTCATCGACGGGTACCGGTGCGGGTCTGAATCATGTCGTAATGTCCTCGACGAAGCGCTGCGGCGCCTCACTCGATCCGCGTGTATGTCAAGTCGAGATCCTTCTCCCACATGTCGCCGTCCATGTTGCCTCCCATCGTCGCACATAATCGCTGCGATGGGCGGGCGGAGCTCAATCGCGAACGCCCGTCGGATTCAGAGTTCGTTAGGCGCGCGCTGCGACGGGACACTTCCACCTCATACGCGTATGCTACTGGACGAGTGAAGATCCAAGTCTATGATGTCGGGCGACACTTCGCGAACAACGCGGAACCCACGCGACTCGAAAAGTGCGCGCGCTCGATGGTTGGAGCGGCGCACGTCCATGGCACAGATCCGATCGGCCCGCTCGTCCGCCCGGCCAAAATTCAGCAATCGGTCAAGTACCTCACCGCCCAGACCGCGGCCCCAGAGGGACTTGTCCCAGATGCCGATCGGGATGCGAAAAACCCGTTCTCCCGGCTTGACCGCGGCTCGCTCGAGGTTCATGCGTTCGAAACATGCCTCTCCAATTGGTCGGGCCTCGGTCTTGAGCTGGAGTGCGAAGAGGAAGCCGCGTTCAGCCATGTACAGCCCGGCTGCG
>QHUV01000352.1 GCA_003222065.1 Gemmatimonadota bacterium
GAGACCTCGTCGGCGTGCGAAGCTTCGGTTTTCGCGGCGAGGCGCTTCCCGCAATCTGCTCCGTTTCGCAACTGGAGATCGAGACCGCGCTCGGCGACGGCGCCGGCACGCTCGTGCGCGCCGCAGGCGGTTCGGTTGCGGACGTCGCCGATACGGCGCGGCGGCGTGGCACGACCGTCGGCGTGGGGCGGCTTTTCTTCAATGCTCCCGCGCGCCGCAAGTTCCTGCGCGGTGCGCGGTCGGAATGGCGCGGCATCGTCGAGGTCGTCACGAGCCTCGCGCTCGTTAGGCGAGACGTTCGGTTCTCATTGGCGAACGATGGAAAGCCGGCTCTCGCCGTGCCGCGCGCAACCACGCTCCGCGAGCGCGTCGCCGCTCTGCATGGTGCGGCCATCGCCGCTCGCCTGGTTGACGTCGAGGACGTGAGCGGAACGCTTCACATCGCCGGGCTCGTCGAGCGTCCATCCGAGGTCGGCACCGGTGGACGGCGCGTACACCTCGCCATTAACGGACGGTCCGTGCGCGACGCCGGAATTGTCCGCGCCGCCGAAGCGGCGTACCGGTCGACGATTCCCCCTGGCGTCCGGCCGACGCTATATCTGGAGCTGACGCTGGCGGCAGCGGACGTCGACGTCAACGTGCACCCCGCGAAAGCCGAGGTGCGCTTCCGCGATCGCTGGACCGTCGAGCGCGGCGTCGAGATCGCGGTGCGGCGCGCTCTAGGCACGATGGAGAGCGGGGCGACACTCGGTCGCGCGCTCTGGCCCGCCCCGGCGCCGTTTGCCCCGCCGGTCGTCGATGTCGAGGTCCTGCGGCCGGGACGCCATGTCGAGAATGGTGTCTTCGCACCTAACGGCGAGCCGGGCGCCGATTCTGCCGAGATACCTAACGACGCAGCGTTCGAGGCAGCGGTGCCGCCGCTGCTGCAGCTACGCCGAACGTATCTGATGTTCGAGCGGGAGGACGGCGTCGTCCTCATCGACCAGCATTCGGCGCATGAGCGAGTGCTCTTCGAGCGGTTCATGCGCTCCTTGGAGTGCGGCGATGTGCCCGCGCAACGCTTGCTCTTCCCCCTCACGCTGCATCTGGGGCCCGCGGAGGCCGATGCGTTCGACGCGCATCGCGAGCTGTTCGAGCGGCTCGGCTTCGAGGTCGAAGGCTTCGGCGGCCACACCCTGATCGTCCGCAGCGTGCCGATGCCGCATGCGCGCTTCGACGCCGAGCGCTGTCTGCGCGAAACGATCGCCGCTCTCACCGGCGATCGCGACGCGTCCGCCGCGCCCCGGCACCAGCGGTTGGCGGCAACCGTGGCGTGCAAGGCCGCGATCAAGGCCGGCGATATGCTGTCGCCTGGCGAGATGCGCGCGCTGTTCATCGCGCTCGCGGCGACGCAACTTCCCGCGCACGACGTCCATGGCCGGTCGACCGTCGTGCATCTCTCGTGGGACGAGCTCGAGCGCCGCTTTGGCCGCCGATGAGCATTCTTTCATCCCGGTGATCTGCGGACCCACCGCCGCCGGGAAGAGTGAGATCGCATTCCGGCTCGCCCAGCGCGTGCCAGCCACCCTCATCGTCGCGGACTCTCGTCAGATCTATCGGGGCTTCGACATCGGCACCGCGAAGCCGACTGATGCCGAGCGTGCCGCCGTGCCCCATCGCGGGATCGACGTCGCCGAGCCGACCGAGCGCTACTCGGCCGCTGCGTGGGCGGCTGATGCGCACGAATGGATTGACGAAGGCCGGCTCGATGGCCGTGTGACACTCGTCGTTGGAGGCACTGGGTTCTACTTGCGGGCCCTCTTCGATCCGTTGTTCGAGGAGCCGAACCTCGATGAAGCCCGCCGTCGGCAGCTCGAGCACGCCTTTTCGAGCATGTCTGTCACCGAGTTGAAACGTTGGACCGCGGTCCTCGATCCCGACCGCGCACACCTCGGCCGGACGCAACTACTGCGCGCCATCGAAGTCGCGCTGCTCACTGGTCGGCGCTTGAGCGCTCTTCACCGCGAACGAGCACGCCCGGCGCGGCATGCGGCGCGCTATCTTGTCGTCGACCCTGGACCGGCCCTCGCGGACCAGATAGCGACGCGACTCGAGGCAATGTTCGCTGGAGGGTGGGTGGAGGAAGTGAAGTCACTGATCGCAGAGCTCCCTGAGGATGCGCCGGCCTGGAACGCGACCGGTTATCGGTCCGTGCGTGACTATGCCCGTGGTGCGATTGATTTGCCTCAGGCTCGTCAGAGAGTTCTCATCGAAACTCGGCAATACGCCAAACGCCAACGAACCTGGCTGCGGCATCAGCTCGACGAACGGTTCGTGACGCGCGTGAACCCACGGGATCCGTCGTGCCAAGCCGTCGTCGAGCGTTGGTGGCGCGACGCAACGGGACGACGCGCGTGAGAATCGGCATTACGTGCTATCCGACCTATGGCGGCTCGGGCGCCGTGGCGACGGAGCTCGGCATGGCGCTCGCTCGGCGCGGCCACGAGATCCACTTCATCACGTACCAACAGCCATTTCGGCTGCCGTCTTTCCTGCCGCGCATCTACTTCCACGAGGTCGACGTCGGGCGATATCCGCTCTTCGAATATCCGCCGTACGATCTCGCGCTGGCCGTGCGGATGCACGAGGTGGTGCTCGCGCACAAGCTCGATCTGTTGCACGTGCATTACGCCATTCCACATGCGACGAGCGCCTGGATCGCGCGCGAGATGCTGGCGCCAACGAGGCCCGACATCCGCGTCCTGACCACCCTCCACGGCACCGACATCACTATCGTCGGACAGGACCCTTCATTCCACGCAATCACGAAATTCTCTATCGAGCAGTCCGATGGCCTCACCGCCGTCTCGCGCTTCCTGCAGCGCGAAACGGTGCGTGCCTTCGGCTGCACGGACTGTGAAATCGAGGTCATTCCGAATTTCATCGATCCACAGGTATACGATCGCGCGAAATACAAGGCGGCATTGCGCGACCAGGTCGCCGCATCCGATCGCGTATTGATGCACATCTCCAACTTCCGTCCGGTAAAGCGAGTGCGGGACGTGGTGCGCATCTTCGCGCGAGTAAGGCAGGAGATACCGAGCGTGCTCGTGATGGTCGGCGATGGCCCGGACCGTGTGCACGCCGAAGCCGAGGCGCGCGAGCTCGGAGTGGATGACCGGGTCTTCTTCCTTGGCAAAATCGAGGCGGTTGCGCCACTCCTGTCCGCGGCGGACCTGTTTCTCATTCCATCGCAGAGCGAGTCATTTGGCTTGAGCGCGCTCGAGGCCCTTGCGTCTGGCGTCCCCGTCGTCGGATCCGCGACCGGCGGCCTGCCGGAGGTCGTCCGCGACGGCGAGACGGGCGCGCTCTGTGAGGTGGGTGACATCGACGCGATGGCTGCCGCGGCAATCGACATGCTGCGCGATCGCGATCGCTGGGAAGAGATGAGCACACTTGCCGCCCGCGATGCGCGTGAACGGTTCGCGCTCGATGATGTCGTCGAGCAATATGAGTCTTTCTACGATCTCGCTCTCGCCGTCCGCTCGTAGCCTCGCACTTCGCCACCTTTCACGTGACTGTCTTTCAAGCACTCGTCCTTGGCATCATCCAGGGTCTGTCGGAATTCCTTCCGATCAGCAGCTCCGCGCACCTCGCGCTCGCGCCGTGGATTCTGCATTGGCCGGATCCTGGACTGGCCTTCGACGTCGCGCTGCACTTCGGGACTCTACTGGCCGTCCTCTGGTACTTTCGCGCTGAATGGATCGCGTTGCTTGTCGCGGCGAAAGACATCCTCGTTAAGCGGCGGATCGAGACG
>QHUV01000353.1 GCA_003222065.1 Gemmatimonadota bacterium
GATGCATCCACTCGGCGAGCGCTTCCGCCGTCTCGACGGCGAGCCCGTGCAGGTAAAACGCCTCGGTGTACTCACCGGCCGTCTGCAGCACCTGGAACCTGCGCGACGCTTCATCGCCGACGGTCACCACCTGAATCGCGACGACGTCGACATCGGGCGACTCGGTCGACCGGAAATAGTCGGCAATGCACAAACGCTCACGGCCTTCCTGCCGCGGGAAGTGGAATCGTGCGATCTCGCGCGTCGTCGCGTTCCGAGTGTAGGCTTCGGGGTCATAGATGAGCAGATCGTTCCCGAGCTACTGTGCGGGAAAGAACCCGTACACCGCCTGTGGCTTGAGCCACCCTTCCCGCTTCGCCTCGTTCGTTAGGCGTGCCAGCGTCGGCTCGAACTCCGTCTTGACCGTCGCCTCATACAGTGGACCCGACCCGCTCCCGCCCCACTGCAATCGATACAGCTCGTCGAGATCGAGCAGCGCGAAGAGCTCGTCGAGCGGGACGTCGCGCTCACGCAGTGTGCGGACGCCGAAGAATGGCGCCGCCGGCACTGGATGATCCTGTGAGACGCTGCTCTTGGCGCCGCCCTGATCGCCGACCGCGACATCTTTCCCGACGGTCGTTCGCAGGAAGACGTCGTTGCGCGCGTCGTCGAGCACCTTGGCGACAAAGGCCGCGCGGCGCGAGCTGTCGTCGGCCTGGAGCACATCCATCGTCTCCAGCCCCTCGAACGCATCCTTACAGTAGAACTCGCCCGGCTCATACGCACGCTCACCCTCGACAAAGAGCGCCCGTCGTCCAAAGCGGCGATTGATTGCCGCACCGCCAATCAACACGGGAATTTCCAGCCCGCGCTTGTCGAGCTCCTGCACGCACAACGGCATCTGCTTCGACGTCGAGACGAGGAGCGCCGACAATCCAATCGCGTCCGCGTCGACCTCCAGCGCCTTCTCGATAATCGTGTTCACCGGCACCTGCTTGCCGAGATCGAATACGGTGTAGCCGTTGTTGGAGAGAATCGTGTTCACCAGCGACTTGCCGATGTCGTGCACGTCCCCGTACACGGTCGCGAGAACGACCTTCCCCTTGGTGTACCCCTCGGCCTTCTCGAGGAACTGTTCGAGGTGCCTAACGGCTCGCTTCATCACCTCCGCTGATTGTAAGACGAAGGGGAGAATGAGCTCGCCGGCGCCGAACTTGTCGCCGACCTCCTTCATCGCCGGCAGCAGGACCTCGTTGAGCACGCGTACCGGCTGCTCCCGTACACCCGCCGCATCGAGCGCCGCCTCGATCCCGTCCTTCTTCCGGTGCACGACCATGTAGTGGACGCGCTGATCCACGGTCATGTCGGCCGTCGGATCTTCGGTTGTCTTGCCTGGTCCGGATCCTTTCGCCCCCTGCCCCTCGAAATGCTCGATGAACTTCTGCAGTGCGTCGGGCGTCCGGTTGAAGATCAGTTGGTCCGCAAGCGTCCGTTCAGACGGATCGATTTCGGCGTAGGGCTTCACGTGCGCCGGATTCACGATCGCCATGTCCAGCCCGGCCTCCACGCAGTGATGCAGGAAGACCGAGTTGAGCACCGCCCGTGCGTCGGGCGACAGGCCGAAGCTGACGTTCGAGACGCCTAACGACGTAAAGACACCCGGCAGCTCGCGTTTGATCAACCGAATGCCTTCGATCGTCTCGACCGCCGAATCGGCCATCTCCACGTCGCCCGTCGCCAACGTGAACGTCAGGTCGTCGTAGATGAGATCCTCCGGCTGCATCCCGTATTCGCCGACGACAATGTCATAGATCGCCTGCGCGACCTCGAGCTTCCGTTCGCGCGTCTTCGCCATTCCGATCTCGTCGATCGTCAGTGCGACGAGCGCTGCACCGTGCTTCTTCGCCAGCGGCACCACCGAGTCGATGCGCTTGCGGCCATTCTCCATGTTGATGGAGTTTATGATCGCCCGTCCGGGAATGTGCTCGAGCGCCGCCTCGATCACGTTGGCCTCGGTGGAGTCCACCATGATCGGCGTCTCGACGCTCATCGAAAGCAGCTTGACGACCTTCGCCATCTGCTCCGCCTCGTCCGCGCGCTCGGTGAGCGCGACACACACGTCGAGGACGTGCGCGCCCGAATCCACCTGCTCGCGCGCGACGTCGACGATGCCTTCATAGTCATCCCCCAGCAACAGCCGCTTCACTTTGCGCGAGCCCTGCGAGTTCACGCGCTCACCAATGAGCAGCGGCGGCGGATCCTGACGCAGATCCGTCGCTCGCATTGCGCTCGAGACGCGTGCAGCATGGTGCAGCCTGTCATCCTGAGCGAAGCGAGGGATCTGCTTTTCCTCCGCGCCGCGCACGCGACTCACAATTGCCGCCAGATGCTCCGGCCGCGTCCCACAACAGCCGCCGACGATCCGCACACCGAACTTCTCCACGAACTCCCCGAGCATATCCGCCATTGGCGCCGGCTCGAGGGGGTACACCGCGTCACCGGTACCCGTGTTCAGCGGCAGTCCCGCGTTCGGAATGCACGAGATCGGGCGAGACGCGTTCGTCGTTAGGTACCGGATCGGCTCACGCATGTGCTCCGGACCCGTCGAGCAATTGAGCCCGATGACATCGATTGGCAGCGCCTCGAGCGTGGTAAGTGAGCTCGCGATGTCGGTGCCCAGCAGCATCCGGCCGCTCGTATCGAGCGTCACCTGCGCCTGCACCGGCACCCGCCGGCCGAGCTCAGCGAACAATCGCTGGAACCCGGCGAGCGCCGCCTTCACCTCGAGAATGTCCTGGGCCGTCTCGACGAGAAGAACGTCGACGCCTCCTTCGACGAGGTACTTCGCTTGCGCGTAGTAGTTCTCGGCGAGCTCCGCGAAGGTGACGTTCGACAGCACTGGATCGCTGCTCGACGGCAGCATCCCCGTCGGTCCGATGGATCCGGCGACGAATCGCGGCCGGTCCGCGGTCGCGTACTTGTCGCACGCCGCGCGCGCGAGTCGTACGGCGGCCACGTTCAGCCTTTGCGTCTTCTCTTCGATCCCCCACTCACGCAGTCGATGGGGCGTCGATTGAAACGTGCACGTTTCGACGACGTCGCAGCCGACCGCCAGAAACGACTCGTGAATCCCTTGAATGATGTCCGGCCGCGTGAGGACAAGATGATCGTTGCAACCCTCCAGCGACTTCCCACCAAAGTCATCCGCCGTGGGATGATGCAGCTGAATACTCGTTCCCATCGCGCCATCGAAGATGAGGACGCGCTCGCTCAGTGCTTGGAGATAGGGATGGAGCTCCGTGTCAGCCATGATGCTCGAAATGAAAAAGGCCCAAACGCTGTGCGCCGGGCAGGCGCTTTAGCGATTGTTTAACGTGGCCGCAAGTTGCCGTTAAATCGCCACGAGTTCGGTTGTTCCCCACTCTTTCAATATTGTATTGCTGTCGTCCGGCGGGCAATGCCCCCGGGCACGCGGCTGACGAGCTTATGGCGCCATGCGCTCGGGCGGTGTGTCACGGCGCCGCCCCGTCGTCCGAACACGCTCGGCAACGTGCTGTACGAGCGCCACGAGCCGCTGGCGCTCGAGTGGAAGCGTAATGTTCGCGAGAACGGCGCGCTGTAATGTCGGCGACAGCACCAGTGCCTCGCCCTTGCCAGTCACGTGGTACAGGACGAGCGCTCCGCCCGCGGCGAGGGGAATCCCTAGTGCATCCGCACATGATGTCGCTGCCAGGCTCGCCTCGACGACGGCGATCAGTGGCGCGCGTAATGCCGCCAGGTCGCGCGCGTCCCCCAATTCCTGCGTTGCCATCGTCGCGTAACCGAGCGCCCCTAGCGACTGCGAAAGCCCCTCGAGTAGCGCTCCATCCGATCCGACGAGCAGAAGACAGATTGGTTCGACATTCATCCGCGACGAGTCTATCGCGTCGCTGCCCTCGTGACTAGTCGCTGCACGCTCTGTATGTCGACGCCGGCGACCTCGACAACCAAAGCTCCGTAAACGCCAAACCGCACCACGCCGTGCTTGGCGTGGATCCGATGCACCGACGCCGGCATGCGCGGTCAGACTCCCTCCAGAATCCACGACAGGGCGAGGTACGCGACGATGGGCGTGATGTCTATCCTGCCGACTGTCGGGATGATTCGTCGCAATGGTACGAGAATCCAGTTCGTCAGGGGATACGTCCATCGAATCCAGCGCGAGTACGGCGAGATCGGCAACCAGGACGACAGCACGCGAACGATGAGCGCGAACTCCACCAGCCGGAATGCCCAGCTCAGGAGAATGATCGGCAGGATCCGCGGGTCGCCTACACCAAGCGCCAACTGCGCCAGGAGTCCGCGGAGGACATCGAGAAGGAAGAGGAGAACCACTCCGCCAGCGACCACCGCGACGAGCGACCACCAGGGCGCGGACGCGGGCTGACCTCCCGCGCGCATGACTGCTCGCTCGACCGGCACCATGAGCGGATCGACGCTCCGCCGAAAGAAACGCGCGATACCACTGAAGGGGCTGATCCGCCGCGTGCGCACGAGCCAATCG
>QHUV01000354.1 GCA_003222065.1 Gemmatimonadota bacterium
TCGTCGTCGGCACGGCGGCGTACATGGCTCCGGAGCAGGCGGCCGGCGACGCCGCCACCGACCATCGCGCTGATCTTTATTCGTTAGGCATCGTTGCGTACGAACTGCTCACGGGCCGAACGCCGTTTACCGGCAAACCGGCACAGATGCTGATGGCCGCGCATGCCACCGAGCCGCCGGCCCCCGTCAGCTCGCGACGCCCCGGCCTGCCGCCATCGCTCGCGACACTCGTTATGCGCCTCCTGGAGAAGCAGCCCGCTCAGCGGCCACAAAATGCTGACGAGGTACTGCGTCAGCTCGAGCGAACGATAGTGCCGCGAGATTCGGCAAGGCCGCCGCGTGTCGCGGAGGGCCGATTGCGGCGTACGAGCTTGCGAACGATCGGCCTCATCGCCGCATCAGCCGTTGTCATCGGCGTTGCGGTCGGGGCCTACAGGTACCGACGATCGGGGCGCGCCAGGGCTGTGCCATTTGTCGCCGCGGACACCGCGCGAGGCACGTCCGTAGCCGTACTGCCTCTCGCAAACGTCGGCGGTGACCCGGCGCAGGAGTACTTCGCCGACGGCATGACCGACGAGTTGGCGAGCGCTCTTGCCAAAGTCGAAGGGCTCCGCGTCGCCGCGCGTAGCTCGGCTTATGCGTTCAAGGGTGCGAACATCGATTTGCACGATGTAGTCGAGAAGCTACACGTGCAGCGCGTCATCGAGGGAAGCGTCCGCCGTGCGGGATCGCGCCTGCGCATCTCCGCACAGCTCATCAACGTCGCCGATGGGTTGACTCTCTGGTCCGACACCTACGAGCGCGACGCGAAAGACGTGTTCCAGGTGCAAGACGAGATCGCGCGTTCGATCGTCGCCGCGCTGCGAGGACGTCTTGGTCCCGCGATACCTACGACGACGCTACGGCCGACGAGCGTCGATGCGTACAATCTCTATTTGCAGGGCCGCTACTTCGCGAATCGCCGCTCGGCCAAGGATCTCGAGACGACAGCGTCCTATTTCTCTCGGGCCATCGCAAAGGACTCCGCGTATGCCGCCGCGTGGGCCGGCCTCGCGGACGCCGACGGCCTGATGAGCGCGTACGGCCGCCTCTCACCAATGGAGGCATATCGGCGCTCGCGCGGCGCAGCGACGAGGGCGTTGGCGCTGGATAGCACGCTCGCCGATGCGCATACGTCCCTCGGCTTCGGCCACCTATTCCATGAGTGGGACTTCGCTCGTGCCGACAGCGAGTTCCAGCGTGCGTTCCGTCTCGATCCACGTTACGCGACAGCGCGCGTGTACCATGCGTGGTACTACATCGCGTTAGGCCGCTCGGCGGACGCGCTTGCCGAGGTCGAGCGCGCACGCTCGCTCGAGCCGCTCTCTCCGCTCATTCAGACGCGACTCGCCGCGATGCTTTACTTCTCGCGGCGATACGACGAAGCGGTCGCCCAATGTCAACGTGTGTTCACGCTCGACTCGGCTAATGAGCTGGCGCATGCACAGCTTGGCCAGGTGTACGCGGTCGTTGGCCGATACGCTGATGCGATCGCTGAATTTCGCAAGGCGCCCGAGCTCGCGACTCGTTATGACGTCGGAGGTCTCGGCTACGCGCTCGCAATGTCGGGAAAGCGGGACGAGGCGTTGCGCTTGGCGCGTCAACTCGAGGCGCGGTCGCGCCGGGAGTTCGTGAATCCCCAAATCATTGCGCTGGCCTACACCGGTCTTGGCGACAAACCGCGGGCGCTGCGATGGCTGGAGCGAGGGTACGAGGAGCGACCGTGGTCAATGATCACGCTGGCGCAGGATCCGATGTTCGATTCGCTGCACGGCGAGCCACAGTTCGACGCACTGCTCAAGAAGATCGGTGTGCGATAGAGGCGTCGGGCGGACGCCGCGGCTCAGCGATCGGCAAATCTTTCTCGCGCCAGATCGGAGACGCGATCGCGCATCTCGGCGGTGGGCTTCTCGGCGCTGTAGAGATACGCAACGATCGATCGTGGCACCGCGTCGTCGAGAATGCACCACCGTATGAGGCGCTGTCCATCGATCGCGAGCGCGGAGCCGTTTCCGTGCAACGTCATGGCTCGAAGTCCGCGCTCACGTGTGTAGATCCAGCATTCGGAGATCATTCGACGCGCTTCCGCGTAGCCCTGCGGCGCAATCGCGAGGTTGGAAGGCTCCATAGACAGGCTCCGTCGGCAAGGGAGGACGTCGGCGGTGTCCTCGAGTCCAAATATCGGATGCCATGCGGAGATGTTGAGTAAATCAAAAAAAGAGCGCGGGGCGCGCGCCAAATTGGCGCGCGCCCCGCACTACTTCGTGCGCTCGATCACTTAGAAAGGGATCTGATCCGCCTCGGGTGTCGGCGCTTCGGCATCGGGAACGAGCGGTAGTTCGTCGCTCTGGTCGTCCGACCCGCGCCCATTCGTGCTCGTTCGCTGACCCGGCTTCGCTGGCCAAATCACACCGTCGCAGGAACGATTTCGACACTTGAAGTCGGGCGCCTTCGGATTGCGCTTCGAGAGGCGATTGTCCCACATCCGGCCGCCGCACTTCGGGCAGCTCGGCTCGTCCAGGGCGAGCGGACCAGTCGCTGGACCGGCAAGCGTCGTCTCGACCCGCACGTCTTCGAGCGGCGACTCCTCGTCATTTCGCGCCGCGCGATTGCGCTCGCGTATTTCGGCGCGCGCCTGACGGCGCGCGTACACCGTGGCCGGGTCCTCGAGCGGCTTTGCATAACGATTATCGGCGTCGACCTGCACCCAGTTCTGGTCGAAGCCATACAATTCGTGCGCGATTCCAAAGCGCACCGCGGCACGCTTGAACGCGTCGGTTGCCGCGGATTTGTAGTCGCGTCCCGTACCCACGTCCTCGCGAATCACGCCGAGAATCTGCAAGCGCGCCTTGAATGAGCAGGTTTGCTCACCATTCTCGTCCTGGCTCGCGAGCGTCGGAAGAAGCTCCAGCGTCAAGTCCCACTCGCCGGGAACGACGCTGTCGAGTCGTTCGCGCACCGTGTTCGCGTCAATGTAGGCGACGAAGCGAGCGACATATTTGCCATCGCGCTGCACCGGCTTCCCATCTTGCCGCCAGGAGATGACGCCCGAAGGAAGGGGCGCGGAAAGCTTCGACCAAATGTCCATCTTGTCCATATGTGTCTCGTGTCGTGCGATCATGCTCTCATCCCACCGTTGTTAGTCCGTCCGATGTGCTGCCTGTCAGCCCCTCCAATCCGTCGTGCTTGTCCTACCGCCGGGCACTCCACGCCGTGCTCGCAGTACCAGCCGTGGCGTCGATCCAAAAAGACGAGATGCGCGCGGGCCAGGCCCTCCGCGGTCTCATCCACCCGGAACAGCCGCTCGACCGACGTACCGAG
>QHUV01000355.1 GCA_003222065.1 Gemmatimonadota bacterium
CGCTCAATATAGGCGCCGCCGTCCGGCGCCGACAAGCCGCCTCGGCTGGATTGCGTAGCGCAGATCCTTCGTCGCTCGCGCTCCTCAGGACAAGAATCCCTCGCTGCGCTCGCGATGACAGGCCGCTCCACGCGCTCACGGTTTCTCCCCGAGGGCGTTCACCGCATACCAAACACTCCACGCGAGTAACCCAGACAGCGCCGCGTCGCCGCCGTTGGCGCGGGCGCGGCCGTCGGCGTCCACTTCCTCCGCGGCAAAGCCGCCGTCGAGGGGAGCGCGGCGCAGCCACTGCAGCACCGCCGGCGCCTCGGGGCCGATGAGGCGCGCGCACTGCTGCGCCAGCCAGCGAGGCTCGGATGCGATCCCCTTTACCGTGCGCCGATACGTCGAGTCCTGGCGCGCGACGGTGTCGTAGAGCGGCAACCAGAACGTCGAGCCGAGGGGATCGTCGTCCAGCGACACGCCGCCGGCGAGGTCGACGGCCGATGCGTAGGTGTCCTTCCCTTCCCGTTCGACGACGAAGTGTCGGCGAATCGCCGCGCGAACGGCCTCGGGATCCTCCACCTCGCGCGCCGTCTCTTCGTCGAGGGTACGACGAAGAATATCGAGCGCCTGTGCGACGACGGCGTTTCCGTGGAGGCTGAACGGATGCGCCGGCGGCGTGCCCGATGGACTTACTTCCGTGTGATACAGTGGAACGCGGCCATCACGTCGCGCGGCAAGATCGTCCGCCGCCAGATACAACGTATCGGCGAGCACCGGCTCCTCGACGATCTGATCGTCGCCGGTGTCGCGGATGTAGCGATCCGTCGCGAGTGCATATGCCGCCGCGCCCTCGAGAGTGAACCCCGGCTCGAAGAGTGTGCCGTCCATGTAGTGCACACCGCGACCGGGTGCATAACCGTGTAGCTCGCATACGCGCAACAGCAGCTCACGCGCGAGTGGTGCGTCGGCGAGCTGCACGGCGGGAATGACCCACGCGAGCGCTTCCCAGTCGCGGACGGTAACGCCTCGTCCGTTCCAAGGCGCCCTCGTGCGAACGACATAGTAATGCGCGTCGTCCAGCGCTCGCCCGACGGAGTAAAAGTAGGCGAACAGTAAATTGCGATTCACAAGACGATCCATCGCCTCGTTCGTCGCCGTCTGTTGTAGAGACTGGAGGGCGTCGCGCGTCGACGAGAGGAGCTCGCGCCAACCGCGGCGACGCAGCACCCGCACCGCGGCTTCGGTACCGTCGCGCTCCGGGCCGACCGCGATGTAAAAGGCGACGTGCTCTCGGGCGCCCGGCTGGACCCTAACGACTCGCCGCAACGTGAACTCATCGGCGCGCCGATCGCCCACAGAGATCTCCGCCGGCCCATCCGCACCAATGCCGACCGCGACCTCACCGGGCGGAGCGCTTCCCTGGAGCAGAATGACGTCGTCGAGGCCTCGCGTGACAACATTCTCATCGGCGAAGCGGCGCGCCGAGCGGACGCGCAGCTGCCGATGTCCAAAGCGTCCGTCGAGTCCGATGCCGACGTCGGTCGCTTCACCGGAGCGATTTTCGACCGACAACGCATACACGGCACCGGCCGCGTCCGCGTCGCGTCCGTATGGGGCGAAGATCGTTCCGCGCACAACGATACTGCCGATCGTGCAGGAGAACGTCGGAATCCACCCGAGTGCGCGTTCCCAGGCCATTTGCGCGCCGGCGAAGTCCCGCGAGCTCTCACCAACGCGAATCGTCGGTTTGAGCAACGGCACGCCTGTTCCACTCAAGAAATCAGCAGACGCCGCGAGCTCGATGGCGGAGCGTGATCCGCGATGCAGCACGCCGAGCGCGTGCACCGAGCCGTCGGCGGGATGGATGCACGGCAACGCGATCCAATGGTTGCCGGTGATCTGCCACGGAACGCGCGGCGGAGGAAGCAATGTCACGTGTGCGAATGCATTTTGGCGGGTGACCGGGTAGAATGATAACCTCATCCGTTCACGACAACGAATGCCCGAGGCCGCGACCGAATCACACTACATCGGCGACGCACGTCCACGATCGAGCATGTTGATCCGCTCTTCCGTCGTGCGCCGCGCGTCGCGGCTCGTCGCGTTTGGGCTCGGACTACTGTGTGCCGCGCATCGGGCGCGCGCGCAACTTCCACCGTCTCTCGCGCCGCTGAGCAACACGGAAGATGCGCGTACGCTATCGAAGGGCACGGTGCTATTGCAGGTGCTGAACGCGTGGACGCGGATCGACGAGGTCTACGACGCGGCGGCCGATAGCGCGCACCATCTCCATGCGCTCGGTGATGCGTTCACCGCCAGTCAGCTCGGCACGCGCCAATTCCCGGGACTCGGTCCCGTCGAGGCGGCGCTTCGCACGCTCACGGGACAGCCGACGCTCTCACTGAATCTCGGGCAGCAGGTCGCAACCGCCGATACGCGCACCGTGACGACGCCAATCTCCCTCTCATACGGATTGACCAATCGCCTAACGATTGGCGCGATGATGCCGGTCGTGCAGACGCACAGCACGGTCTTGGTGGAATTGAACCCGCGGCGGTTCGGCGCGAATGCGGCAGTGAATGTCGGACCGAATGCCGCGCGTCTCAACAATGCCGCCGCCGTGAGTGCACTCGGCAACACGACGTCCGA
>QHUV01000356.1 GCA_003222065.1 Gemmatimonadota bacterium
AGGAAATCGCGCGTGTCGGAGTCTCGACTGCCATTCGCGCCGCGCAGCGCACGGTCGATCATGTTGAAGTGCGCATTCTGGTGTGTGGCAGTGCACTGCCGCAATTGACGATACGCCGCCTTGTAAAATGGACGGTTCGTCGAGCCCGGCGGCTCCAGCCTAACGAGATCGAAAAAGCTGATGTAGTCGATGTTGAACTTGAAGTAGCTCCCGTATGTGTCGGAGCATTCGGCACGAATCGGCGCGATTACGAGTGGCGCATTGGCCGCTGCGAACGCCGTGTACACGACCTCGTACCTCGCCGGATTCACATGACGGCCGATCTGCAGCAACGTCAGCTGCTGATCGGGACGGCCCAGGAACGTCGTCGAGAATTGGCCGTTAGGCATCTGGACGCTCCAGCCGTGGGCAATGAGATAGTCCAGTAGACGTGTCACGAGCGCCGAGACTTGCATGCGGAGCGCCGCGTCCGGCACGAGGTCGTACGCGGTCGCGAGCCCGAAAAAGACACCGGCGTATTGGTCGCGCGACGTGTTCCCGATCCAGTACACGGCTTGGCCGTTATACGTGCTCGGATACATCCCGTTGTGCCCCTCGTCGGCGGTGATCTTGTCAAGATAGGGCGAATTCTGTGGCACCCACGAGCGCGCGAGGACGTCCGGGTCGAGCGGGCTCGTGACGTCGACGAGCGACTGCACCCCATTCAGCGCATTGCGCACGGCGTCGAGCGCATCGGCCGATTGCGTCACCGCGTAACGAAACGACTCGGCGGCAAGGTAGTGTCCGGTCCAGATCGCGGCGTCGCCTGTGCGATTGTAGCTGACGTCCCTCGTATAATCGGCCGACGTAGGGTCCGACGACGCAAATCCCGGGTCCGCCATCGTGCCGTATGGCAGGTGCAACGCGCGGATGTTGGCCGAGATCGCGTCGGCGTCGGCCTGCGTTGGCGCCGTTGTTGCAGCCGTCACAACCTGACGGGTCGCCGGGGGCCTCGTTAGGGGCGCCACTGGCGGCGCCGATTCACACGCGGTGACGATAGCGAGGACGCAAAGGGTGAGGCGGGGCGAGTGCATCGGGACTCCTGGCTTCATCGGAGCCCCTCAAGCGCAAAGCGGGTGCCTCGACACTCACGGCCGCGCGAATAGCCGGCAGGTTAACTAGGCACCATCCATCACCTCGACGAATGCGGCGACCCCGCCGAGGTTCATGCTGCTCGCCTGTATGGTTTCTACCGCCATGCCGTCGAAGGCATCAAAGTAGGGCGGCCGCACGGGGTGACGGGCGCGCGCGCGTGCCTCGGCGGCGGCATATTGCTCCTTGTTCCGCCTAACGGTTTCGATCGCGCGCAGGAAATATGCGGTCACCGGTTGCGCGGGTGTGCCGCGGGCGCGCTCGTACGCGAAGAGCAGCTTCCCATCCTCGACGACGCGCTTCAAGTCGGCGCCCGAGAGTCCTTCGCTCGCCTCGGCAAGCACGTCGACCTCCACCAGTCCGATCGACGGCGGGAGCTCGGCGCAGCGATCAGTGAGAATCGCGGCGCGCGCCGTCGTCGACGGAAGACGCGTCTCGAGCCAGAGCTCGATGCGTCCCGAGCGCACGAGCGCCGGTGGCAGATTGCCGACGTCCATCGCCGTCATCATCAGGCAGATGCGTCCCGCGCTAGCGCTCTCCAGACCGTCGAGCATCGTGAGCAAGAAACGATACAGTCCCGTCTCGTGACCGCCTTCGAAGAGGACGTCGGTGTCGTCGATGAAGATGATCGCCGGCGCGTTCTGCCTCGCTGCTTCGAAGATGCGGTGAATCTGCTGATGAAAGACGCCCGTCCCGCTGACGACGGTGCCGTCGATGAGGAAGAACTTACTCTTGAGCCGGTGCGCGAGGGCGCGGCCAATCGTCGTCTTGCCCGTTCCCGGCGGACCGGCGAGCAGCACGCCGCGCTTGGGCTTGAGGTTCAGCTCCTCGGACATTTCCGCGTTCTCGAGCGGCAAGATGACATTCGCCTCGAGCGCCTCGATCACGTCGTCGAGTCCCTTGAGGTCGCGCAGCTCGACCGCCTGCACCTCCTCGAGGTCGACATTGCTCGCCATGTGATGCTCACGCAGATAGTCGATGAGCGTTTCCGTATCGAGCGCGTCCTGCTCGCGCAGCGCGACGCAGGTATCGCGCAACTGGCGGGCGTTGAGCCTGGGCGCGAAACGGTGGATCTTCTTGACGTCGAGCGCGCGTGCCTTCGCGTCGCCGAGGTATCCCGAGCAGAGCGCGGCGTAGTCGTCGATGGTGAATGACGGGATGGGCACGCTCGCTACGCGTTCGTGCAGGCCGGCGATCGGAAACCCCTCGCCGCCGAAGACGAGAACCTTACCTTCGTCCTGCGCTTGCGTCGCGAGCGGGACCAGCGCGGACGCGAGAAAATTTTGCCGCGGGTATGCGTGCGAGCAGCAGGAGACGACCGAGATGAAGTGGAAATCGTCGACGATCACCACTGGATGGTCGCGGAGCGCCGCCGACAACACGAGGTACACCGTCTCGTCGAGCGCAAGCGGGTGCCGCTCCGCGGACGCCTCGATGAAGTCGCGCGACGTCAACAGCACGCCGCCGAGTTTGGCGTGCAGCGCGCGGAGGATGGTGGTCTTGCCAGCGCCCTGCCGCCCGGACAGTTCTGCCACATAGTCCGCGGCGACGGCACGTTCGAGGGCCTCTAGGGCCTGTTGTTGCGCGGGGAGAAGAAGCGTGTGTGACATGAGACGGTGACCGACGTGACGAGTGTTTAGTTAAGCCTCTGTCATCCCGAGCGTAGCGAGGGAGCTGCACTTCTGCAGGGCTACGTGCAGATCCCTCGTCGCTGCGCTCCTCGGGGTGACAATCCAGCTCAGGATGACAACTATGAGAATTACTCTCGCGGTTACAAGTGTGTTGTTCGCCATCGCCGCGTGCGGCGGTGATACGACCTCGCCGAAGAACGCGGGGTCGCTCCATGCTCTCGCCGTCGCTCCGAACGATGGACAGGCGGACGGCATCGTGCGCGGCATCGTCCGTGGTGAGCGTTTCGTCAACGCGGCCGACACGACCTCCTTCGAGCGCGTCTCCGGCGCCTCCATCGGCGTGTATCTCGAGTTCAGTCATGTCCCGGTCGACTCAAACGAAGTCGCGAAGCACCAGCTGCTCGGCACGATTACGAGCGATGCGCAGGGAGCATTTCAGCTCACGAATGTGCCGACCGGATACTATCGGTTGAACGTCACGCCGCCGTCGGGCTCCCCGTACAAGCCCGGCACGAGCGGG
>QHUV01000357.1 GCA_003222065.1 Gemmatimonadota bacterium
CCCCACATCGTGCGATGCTTGCGATCGAACAGGATGGCGTTGATCGGGCCCGACGTGCGATCGCCGACCTGCAGCGTATACCCCATCGCTTGCAAGGCGCTCCGCACCTCCAGCGGCGTCACGTTGCTAATGAGCACGCGACCCGGACGCGACTCGTGCTGTCCAAAGGACGAGCGCATCTGGTAGCTGTTGATGTTCGGGGCCTCGACGGCCTGTTGCGGCGTCATTCCCCATTCGACGACGTTGAGGAAAAACTGAAGCAGGTTTTGATCTTGTGAATCACCGCCCTGCACCGCGAACGCCAGGTATGGCGCGCCGTCCTTGAGCGCCAGCGTCGGCGTCAACGTCACACGCGGATGCTTGCCGGGCTCGATGACGTTGAACGGCCCGTCCTTGGCATCCGTTACGAAGCTCTGGGCGCGCTGACTGAGGCCGATGCCGGTGTGGCCGGCGATGACCGCCGGCACCCAACCGCCACTCGGCGTCACCGACACGACCCACCCTGACGAGTCGGCGGCTTCGATCGACGTCGTGCCGCTGTAGAACGATTGCACGAACGCCGAGTCGGAGCGCTGAGGGACGTCCTGCTGGCCGCTGCGACGCGTCGAGTCGCCGTTTGTTGTCTTCCACTCGGCCAGCAACTTGGCAAATGGGTTCGTCCCGTTCTGATATGGATAGGGATCGCCGGGCTTGATGTTCGGGTCGTTCTTCGTCCAGTCGATCGTTGCATAACGAGCCTTGGCGTACTCCTTCGACAGCAGCCCCTTCGCCGGCTCCTCGGGCGGGAAGTAGGGATCGCCGTAATAGAAGTCGCGGTCGGCGAAGGCGAGGCTCATCGCTTGATACACGGTGTGCATGTACTTGGGCGAGTTGAAGCCCATCGCCTTGAGATCGGCGTTCTCGAGGATGTTGAGCGCTTGCAGCATCGCCGGACCCTGCTGCCAGAAGGGAAGTTTGTAAACTGTAATCCCCTTATAGGTCGTGCTGACGGGTTCCTCGACGCGCACTTTCCAGTTCGCGAGATCGGCGAGCGTAAACAACCCACCGTCCTCCTGCACGCCACGCACGATCTCCCGCGCGATGTCTCCTTTATAGAAGCGGTCGTATGCCGCGTAGATCGCCTGCTTGCGCGTCTTTCCCTGCTTGAGTGCCGCGCGTTCGGCGTCGACGAGCTTGCGCCAGGTCGCGGCAAGGTCGCCTTGTACGAACACTTCGCCTGGCTCGGGCGCCTCGTGGGCTTCCCCGCTATGCGTGAGCATGATCGACGGCGAGTACTTCCACTTCTTGATCCAATTCTTGTCGCGCTCGATGGTGTTGACGAGCTGCGCCTCGATCGGGTACCCGTCGGCCATCTGGATCGCGGGCGCCAGCACGTCGGCGAGCGACATCGTGCCGTACTCGGCGAGCATCACCATCAGTCCACCTGGCGTCCCCGGCGTGACGGCGGCGAGTGGACCATACTCGGGCGGATATTTATAACCTTTTGAATGGTAGTAGCCCGCGGTCGCGCCCGTCGGTGCGACGCCAAGGGCATTGATTCCGATGACCTTGTTGGTCTTTGGATTAAAGATCAGTGCTTGCGTCTCACCGCCGCACGAGAGCGTGTCCCACATCGTGCACCCGGCAGCCAGCATCGCCGCCGCCGCGTCAACCGCGTTGCCGCCTTTGCCGAAGATCAGCGCGCCAGCGGTCGCCGAGAGCGGCTTGCCGGTGATGGCGAGCCAATGCTCCGCGTGTAAGGGAGGCTTCTGTGTGCGACGCGGTATTTGGGACGCGGATGGAGCTCGGACTGAGTCACTCTGCTGCGCGCCGACAGTGATCGAGGCCGCGGCGAGAAGTACCACTACCAGGCGAATGAGCATCGATGTCGCTCCATGGGGTCGACGTTGAGCGTTCCGTGTGCGGGGCAGGCATTGCGACTTTTCGGGCCAATTGATCACGGATTACCCGGATCTATTTCTGATTGCTCCCCGTTAGTGACACGTCTCCGTGCTCAACGAGCAAAAAACGAGATCTTTTGTAACTGCCTCAGGATACTCCAGTGCACTGAAATCAATCCGAATAGAATCCGGGAAATCCGTGATCAATTGACCTGACCAATCACAGTTTGTGACTCGCGGCTTGTGACTCGCGGCGCTGAACCTGAGAAGTAAGTCCACAATTCACGACCGAAACTGCGCGGCGCGCTCAGCGAGCGCGCCGACGATACTCCGAGTTTTATTCCGCCAGCGATCGGCGACGCCGTGCCAGAGGGCGCGGGCGCTGATGACCGTACCCGCGATCGCCGATGCGGCGACGATGGCGCTGGCGAGGAGTGCGCTGTCGGTGATGTTGATCGCGATCGCGACGCCGCCGAGCGCGGCGAGAAGGCCGATGCCGACGCTGCCCGACGCGATCATGACCGCTTGATCGAGCCGCTCAGTCGTTAGGGCGATGCGCGTGTGCCGGCCGCGTGGCGCGACGGTGAGGATCGACATGCCAAGCGCGGACCGCGCGCGCCATTCGACGCCGTCGAACACTTGCTGAACCTCGCCATGCAGTCCGAGCTCGGCACGGGCGCGGTCGAGCAGCTCGGAGATCTCGGCGGGCGAGAGCGTCCCAGCGACGCTGCGCTCGTCGTAGAAGCGCGTCGGTGCGCCGAGCCAGCCGGCGCGCGTCGGAGGGCGCTCCAGCTCGGCGACCGCTTCGGCGACGAACGTCGCGTCGATACCGACTTCGGCGGCGATCTCCGCGATCTCGGAGAGCGTGCGCTGCACACCGCGGCCATCGGCGCCTTCCTGCAGCTCGGCGGCGCGCTTGAGGATGAGCGCCATCTCCTGCTCGGAGTAGCGCGCGGACGTCGGGATGTCGGCCATGACGAGAGGAATATGCGCCAGCGTCGTCGACACCGGCAACGCATGCCTCGTTTTGCGTCAGGCTTCCGGTTGCTGCTCTCCTTCGCTGGAGCGCTCGTGATTCTGACGCAGCCGGCGGCGCACCGACACTGCCTCCTTCGCCGCCTGCGCCGCGATCGCGAGCGTCTCCTCGATCTTGATCAGTTCGCCCGTATTGACGTCCTTGATGTTCGTTTCCTCGCAGACCTCGTCGAGCGATTTCTCGATCTTGTCCTCGAGGCGGTCGAGCTGCGGGCGTAATGGCAATCCTGGATCGACGGACACGTGGAGCCCCGGTTTGAATAGGATTGAATGGGGCAACGGCCGTGCCGTCAGGCTCGGCACGACACATCCGAGATCTCAAATCCATCCCTTTCGATTCGCCGGCTGGCATCTCGAGCGCGACGGCGAGCCCAGTTTCGAGCGGACAGGCGCGAGCGACGAGCTTTGAGTATGAAGGGTTTGGTGTTGAGATAGACTGATGCAACGATGGCCGAAGAGGGTGGTTATGCTGGCGCATGCAGGATTTCAAGCAGATTCACGCGTGGCAGCGCGCGCACGCGCTCGGCATCGCGGTGCACAAGCTTGCGTCCGGCTTCGTGCCGGCCGGGCACGCGAATCTGAGAGCCAAGCTCATACGAGCGGCAGACAGCATTGCGAGCACCATTGCCGAAGGTTGTGGTGCCGCCACGCGGAAAGAGTTCGCGCTTCCTCGAGATGTCGATCAAGTCCGCG
>QHUV01000358.1 GCA_003222065.1 Gemmatimonadota bacterium
ATCGCGCGACCGAGAGCGGAGTGTACAACCCGGGCACCTGCGTGCTGGTGCCGCACGCGAATAACCCATACGGTCCCGACGACGGGAAAATCGTGCGGCGGTCATAGTCCCATCCCACTTGGGAGAGCTGCGCGTCGATCAACTCGTCACCGACGAGACCTGTGGCAACGATGTATTGCGTGAACGCACACTCGAAGTCGCCGATGGCGCTGTTGACCAGGAGTTGCGCATAGGCCGGGTTCTCGAGGTCCGAGGCGGTCACGCGACTTGGCGCGTCCTGATCGAGGATTTTGCCGGCGTCGTAACACGCGCCGGCCAACGCGAGACTGGCGACGGCCGTCGCCACGCGCTGCGCGCGGACGAGGGCGCCGACACGATGTGAGAATACGCTAATCATTGAAAAATCTCGCTTCGCGGAGCCGCGCCGCTAGAAGGTGAGTGTGAAGGTCGTGATGAATTGAGCCAGCGCCGGTGTAACCGCCTGATCGAACGAATCGACTTGAATTCCGAGTTGCGAGCGGCTCTCCGGATCGAGGCCGCCGTACGGCGTCCACGTGTGGAGGTTCCGGCCCGGGGCTCACATTCACCTCGCAGATCGAGAAAATCGAGCAGCGAATCAGATCCGTCGCGTTGAGCAGCTTGTTGCCTTTGCGGAAATCGGCCATCGCGTGAAGCTTCAGTTGCTGCCACAGCGTGACCGAGGTATTCACGGCGCCGCTCGCCTTCGGCGTGATGCTGCCGACAAAGACCTGCGGCGCCGTGGCGCATGGCACCGGCGCCCCACCGGGATTGTGACCAATGCCGCCGTCACAGAGCGCGTTGATCGCTTTCTTCGTCACTGGATCATACGTCGCGCTCACGACGCGCTTCGTGAAGAACCCGGCGATTGGAAAGCCCTGCTCGTGATGTTGATCGGGCAACCCGGAGAAGACGATCGCCGGCAGACCGCCCATATCCTCGATGCGATCGTGCGTCGTCGCGACGCTCGCGCCGATGTCCCACGACACCTCGCGACGATTGATCGCCGATGCGTTCACGGCGAGCTCGACGCCATGGTTGGCGACGCGGCCGATGTTGACGAACTGCGGGTTGGGGAATCCGCCTGACGGCGCCGTGCCGCGCGAGAGGATCGCGTCTCGCGTCTGCTTCGTGAAATACGTGAAATCGAGCGAGAACCGCCTGAAGAGCGACGCCTCAAAGCCCGCTTCGAACTCTTGAGCGCGCTCCGGCTTGAGGTTCGAGTTGCCGGGGAACTGCGGCGTGACGATCGGTTGGTCGTTAGGTCCCGTGCTCGGCACGTACGTTTGCAGTGCGGCAAAGGCGTCGGGCTGCTGACCGGATAGTCCGTACGCGCTGCGAAGTCGGAACTGATCGATCGCGCCGATATGCCAGAACGACTCGTCGCTCACCACCCACGAGCCGCTGATCTTCGGATACGTGACGAGCTTTGCATCCTTGCCGAACGCGCTGTTGTTGTCGACGCGCACGGCGCCGGTGAGGAATAACCGATCGCGCCAGCCCATCTGCTGCTGAACGAAGAAGCCGAGCGTGGTGTTCGTGACATAGTCTTGGCTGCCCTTCACGTTGGCCGCGGCAGCCGCCGTCGTTAGGTTCGGAGCCGGAAACTGCGTCGCCGTGATCTGGGTGACGTCGATGCGCTTGCGATAGAGCTGCCCGCCGATCGACGACGTCGAGACGAGAGATCGAGGCAGCGAGACCGTCGCCGTCCCGCTATAGTCCGCCGTCGCGTAGCTGATCGTGCGCAGATCCTGATTCAGTCCGCCTTGCGACGCGACCGTGCCGAAGAACTGCACGTATTGCGGCGGCAGATAATTGGCAAGTGCCTGATTGTCCTCGCTCGTCTGATCGAGGCCCAGCGTCACCCGCTGAGTGAACCACCGCAGCGGCCGATGGTTCAGTTGTAAGCTGCCCGTGAAGCGGATGACTGACTGAGAATTGAGAAATGCCGCGTCGAGGGCCTCCGGTGGCGCCAGGAAGAATCCGCGCGTCGGACTATTGACCGCGAGCGGCGAGCCGAACTCCCCATCAAAGAAACGGCTCGCGCCGTACTCTTGCCCGAGGTAGTTCGTCCCCTTGATGACGTGAAGACTTGTTGATACGTCGTAGGCCGCGCTCGGTGAAATCGTTAGGTTCGCATGGCCGGTAAAGCGACCGACGCGATTGGTCGGCTCGATGCCGGTGTCGTGGTCGTACGTCGACGACAGGTAGTAGTTGAGCGCTCTCTCACCACCGCGATAGTTGACCTCGTACGACTGCATCACGCCATTCTTGAAGAGCGGCGTGCCGCGCGCCGCTTCCGCCTTGACGGCGTTCCACGTCACGATGTTGCCGCCCGGGTCGCGCGCGAAATTTGTCGGCATCCGGTTTTCGGCGTCCGAGAACCACTGCGTTCCCAAGCGCACCAGCGCGTTGAGATGGGGCGCGCCCGCGCCACCCTTTTTGGTAATGATCTGGACTACACCATTCGCCGCCTCCGTGCCGTACAGCGTACCGGCGGCAGGGCCCTTGATGATCTCGATGGATTCGATGTCTTCGGGGCTGATGTCATCGAGGCGAGAGACGACGTTGCCGCCCTGCTCACGCGGGCCGGTGCCGACGTCGTTCGAGACGCGGACACCGTCGATGTAGATCAGCGGTTGCTGCGACAGCGAGAGCGTCGAGCGCCCGCGAATGTTGATCACCGTGCCACTGCCCGCTCGCCCCGTGCCACTCGTGACGACCACACCCGGGGCGCGCCCGTTGATGAGACTTCCCAGATCGCCGACCGCCGCGGCGCGCACCTCGTCCGCGGCCGGGATCGTGGCGACCGAATTTCCGACGGCGCGTCGCTCGACCGCGCCCGCCTGTCCCGTGACGACGAGCGCATTCAGCTCGATCGGCGACTCACTCAAGAGAATGCGCAGACCGTCAGTGCCGACTGTGGTGCGCTGCGTTTGCGCTCGGAAGCCGACGCGGCGGATCTCCAGCGTCACGTCACCGGAGGGCAAGCCGGTCAGCCGAAAGCGCCCGTTCGCGTCGCTCAGCGTTAGGCGGCCCGTGCCCTGCACCGCGATCTGCGCATTGGCGATGGGCGTCTCGCTGCCGGTGGCGAGAACGGTCCCGCTGATCACGCCCGCGCCGGCGACGGCTTGGGCGTGCAAGGGGACAGCTACAGGGATGGCGAGGGGCGAGAAGTAGGCGGCAGCGGAAAGCAGCCAACGGTAGCGAACGAGTCGCATAGCATCACTCCAGGACTGGGCGGGCGCGTGCAAACGCGGGGGACGGAGTGGGACGAGCAGGGCGCGCGAATATGGTGGTATACCAATCCGGGCGCAATCCTGCGCACCATGAACCTCGCGACCATGCTGCCCCGTCACGTCCAACGTCGAGATCGCAACACGAAACCAACTCGGCTACCGCGATAGGCGACCGCCTAGCGCAAATGCCAGATTCCGCGTTCGCCGAGCTCCGCGATCACCGTCGCCAACCGTTGGGATGCATTACGCCAATTCGTCTCGACCGCCGACTGCGCCGCATCCGGGTCGCCCGCGGCGATAGCGCGCGTAATGATCTCGTGCTCCTTCACGGACGTCGGCAGCTCGTCGAGGAGGACGCTGACATAGAGCCGCGTGTATCGTTCGCTCTGCGGCTTGATCGCGCGATGCAATGCGAGCAGCCGCGGACCGACGATCCCTTCCACATACGTGCGATGAAACGCGAGATCCAGCTCGAACGCCCGCGCATGGTTACCGCGCGTTCGCGACGCGATCGCGAGCTCTCGGTTGATCTCGCGCAGCGTCCGCACGAGTGGCCGCCGCTGCTCGGGCGGGAGCGCCGCTGCTTCGCGCGCCGCGAGTCCCTCGAGGTGGCCGACGATGAGTAATAGCTCACGTCCGTCCGTTTGCGTCAGCGGTGTGACGATGAGCCGCTGATCGCGACCGATACCCGACGACGCGACGAATCCTTCTTGCTGCAGCCGATGCAGCGCGCTCCGCACCGGCGTCCGACTCAGACCCAATCGCTCGACCACGGCCCGCTCGGCGATGCGAGCGCCCGGCGGCAGCTGCCCGGACACGATGAGCGTGCGCAGCTCCTGGTAGACGCGCGAGACGTTGTCGTCGCGTTCCGGAGTAAGCGTAATGGCTCGTGAGGGGGACGAACGTCCGGACGCAGGGCCGGATCCGTTCCCGTTGGAACCGCGAGTTTTGAGCGTTCGCGCAACCGCGCGTGTCGAAGCTGAGGAAGGCACGGTGCCAACCTAGGAATCCATGGAGGCCAACGCAAGAACGGATCGCGGCCAGGTCGCAGCCTTTTGTGCGCGCGATGTGTCCAACTCGTCATGAGCCGTTGTCGTTCTGCGATCCGCGCTGAAAGTTCATGCCGAGTGACTCACGGCAACCAACCACGCTGATGGACATCCTCGCTCAGGACCTCCGCTCTCGATTGGCGCGCGGCGAGTCACACACTCTCCGGTATCGTCGCCATCACCGGCGGTGGCGCGAACCTAACGACGAACGGTGAAGCGGAACGGGTGACGGCGATCAACGCCACGGCAAACCTGTTCGACGTCCTTGGCGTCAGACCGATCCTGGGCCGAGGCTTCGCGCCTGGCGAGGACGACCGCGGGGCGGCCGCGCGCGTCGTCGTGTTGAGCGACGGCTTCTGGCGGCGGCGATTCGCCGGCGACAAGGGCATCCTCGGCCGCATCATTGACCTCGACGGTGGGCCGTACACGGTCATCGGCGTCATGGCCCCCGATTTCGTCTTTCCCGCTGGCGGCAGGATGCCCGATCTCTGGCTCCCGTTCACCGGGCCAGCAGGCATAGTCGAGAACCGCGGTGCCCGCTTTTTCGACGTCTTCGCTCGTCTCGCACCGGGCGTCTCAATCGAACAGGCCTCGCTCGAGATGCGTCAGATCGCGGCGCGATTGGAGCGCCAGTACCCTAACGACGACGCCAATCGATCGGTTCTGCTCATGCCGCTGCGTCAGGCCGTTGCCGGCTCCGTGCGCGAGCCGCTCCTCGTGCTCCTCGGAGCCGTCGTGCTCGTCCTCCTCGTCGCCTGCGCGAACGTGGCGAGTCTCCTATTGGCTCGCGCCGCGACTCGCGAGCACGATGTCGCGGTTCGGCTCGCGTTAGGCGCCAGCCGGAGTCGACTGACGAGACAGTTTCTCACCGAGAGCGTCGTACTCGCCGTCGTCGGCGCCATTGGGGGGACCGCGGCCGCTTGGATAGCGCTCCGCATGGTAGGCAGTGTCGGCGCCCGCTTCCTCCCGATCCCGGGCGATATACCACTCGACGGGCGCGTCCTGCTCGCGCTGCTCATTGTATCCGTCAGCAGCGGCGTGCTGTTTGGCCTCGCTCCCGCACTGCGCGGGACGGCGCGCCCATTGCGTGACGCGCTCGCCGGCGCCGGCAAGAGCACAGCGGGTACTGTGCGACAACGCTCGCGTAGCGCCCTGGTCGTCGCCCAGATCGCCCTCTCGCTGGTGCTCCTCGTCGGCGCCGGGCTGCTCTTGCGCAGCTTTCTCCTCCTCGCGCACACGTCCACCGGGCTAAACGCGAACGGCGTCGTAACGACGCGCCTCTCCGTCTCGAGGCGTGGCGCCGACTCGACGGCGACCGGCCGTGCCAGTCGCGTCTTCACGCCAGTCCTCGAGCAGCTGCGCGCGACCCCTGGCGTCATCGCCGCCGGCGTCACGACCCACATTCCGCTCCAGCGTTGGGGGACGAATGGCACCTTCTGGATCGTCGGTCACCCGAAGCCGACGCCAGGCCAGGAACCGCACGCCGAGTTTCGCACCATCAGCCCCGGCTACCTCGCGGCGTTAGGCATCCCACTGCGTCGTGGCCGCGACTTCAACGACGGCGACCACTCGACGGCCAACGAGCCGGTGATCGTGAACGAAGCGTTCGCGCGCCGGGAGCTGCCGGGCATCGATCCGATCGGCCAGCGCATCGCACTCGACGACAGCATGGTCTTCACCGTCGTCGGCGTCGCGGGTGACGTCAGGCAGGCGGGACTTACATCGCCACCGCTCGCCGAGATCTATTTCACGTATCGCAGTGAGCGGGCGACGTGGCTCACCCCGATCAATCTGCTC
>QHUV01000359.1 GCA_003222065.1 Gemmatimonadota bacterium
CCACGCCGCTTCGCTGCCGGCAAGGCCCCCGCCAATGATGTGTACCGGCTCGCGCATGGCGCCCGTTGGGAGTGATGCGGCACGACGCCGGCGCTGACTGCGGGCCGGCGCAACGACTGTTCAATGTAGTCGTTCCGCCGCGCGCCCAACCATCGCAAAACGCGGGAAAGTCTCGCGAAACGCGAAACAGGCGCGCCGGCGCGTGCGCTGTCGCACCAGAAAATTGTGTCGAAGCGGGCGCCGTTTCGGACAGCGTCTTCCGAGGCGTTGCGACAAGCTGACCTTACTTTTGCAACGCGCAATGGATACTGGCATTGGGAATGACGCTTGCCTAACTACTGACGCGCAGCCCGCCCGGTTGGGCACGCACTCGACGCGCTGCGAGCACCGCCCGACAGCGCCGATGACACGTCTATGACCGAAGAGGACAATTTCATGCACGTATCGACGCCGGTACGGCGGACTATCGCTTTGCTCATGGTCGTCGCGGCCGCGACCGCGTGCTCGGACGCCACGAGCGCGCCGCGAGCGGCGGAGCGACCCGCCTTCGACCTTGAGGCATTGCAGCCCGAAGCCTCCCGCTCGGGCGGGGATAGCTACGGCCAAGACAACAAATATGAGGTCGACGACAACGTCACGAGGCTCACCATCGATCCGAACGTCTCGCGCACGTACACGTTCGGCGAGAACTGGATCTATTTCCCGGCGCACTCGATTTGCGATCCCGCGACATCGGGTTATGGTCCGACCTTGTGGGACACGCCGTGCACGACGATGAACGCGCCGCTCGTCGTCACCGTGCACTGGTCGAGCCGGGGCGGCTTTGCGTATGCGCGATTCACCCCGGAGCTACGTTTCGTTCCCGCCGATTCCCGCAGCGTCGTTCGTTGGGTCGTCCTTTCACTGCACGGACAGCGAAGGTTGAAGGCGGCCGACGCGTATCGCATTCTTTACAACGGCACCGGCACGGCCGGCTGGGTCGACGAATCGATCAGCGATCCGACCCTTCGAGCCTGGATCGACCCTCTCCGCAATTCGGTCGTCCGTCGCGTAAAGCACTTCAGCGGCTATATGGTGGCCGCCGGGATGACCGATCTCGGAGGGCTCAGCGATGCTTCCTATTGAGCTCCCTCCACTCGAGAGCAGCAACCGGCTGTTGCAACTTCCCCCGCCGATTCCGCAAGGCGAGCAGCGCCCAGCGGCCCCGAACCCTTCTTCAGGTTACATCATCGCGGTGGGCTAGTCGTTCTCGTTAGGCGCGCTATCGCGCCGAGGAAAAAGGAATGGCGACGGGTGAGGCCATAGGTCCTACCCGTCGCCGTCCTGCATTTGCGACTCGGCTTTTCGGGCTCATTTCGCCCTGGTGGCGGGGGTGTTGCAATGTCGGTGAAGCGTGCCCGGATGCGCTGGACGGTCAGCCATCGGTCTTCGAGGTGCCTAGCCGATGTGATCATGGCGAATCTCATTCATGAACATTCCACGCTCGTGCAAGGGCGGGATGGTAAGCGATATCGTGCGCGCAGCTACGGCGAGTCACGAAAAGACGGTACGTGGAGCGGGTGGCTCGAGTTCGTGGCCATGGACGGAAGAGCCATTATGCGCACGGGTCAGGAGACTTCGCAGCCTGATCGAAGGGCGGTCGAGTACTGGGCGAGTGGACTCGAGCCGGTGTATCTCGAGGGCGCGCTGCAGAGAGCGTTCAACAAGCAGAGCTAACCTCAACGACAAAGGGCGCAGAGAAATCTGCGCCCTTTGTCGTTTGAGGTTACCTCTATCCGGCCAGTGCCTCGGCCGAATCGTCCTTCTCCGGTAGCTCCCACTCGTTGCCGCACTTGAGACACTTGCGATACTCGCCGCGCGCTTTCGTGAACTTTACTTCGGCGCCGAGATACCCGCATTCGGGACACTTCTCGGGCACGGGCTTGTTCCACACCACGAAGTCGCAGCTTTCGTTGGAGCAGGCGTAGAACGCCGTACCCCGCTTCTTCGAGCGGCGCTCCACGAGCTCACCACCGTCCTTTGGACAAAAGACCCCGGTCGGCATGGACCGCGTCCCACGGCACTTCGGAAAAGTGCTGCAACCGAGGAATTGTCCGCTCCGCCCCTGACGGATGACCATCGGCGCGCCGCACAGATGGCATTTGTGCTCCGTCATCACGGGTTTCGCCCGCTCGCCCTTGAGCGGCCGCGTGTATTTGCAGTTCTTCGGATGATTCTCGCAGGCGAGGAACGGCCCGAAGAATCCTCCGCGCGGCTCCAGCTTTCCGCCGCAATCAGGGCAACGCAGCTTCGCAACTTCCGAGAGATCGTGCGCGGCGGCAATGAGAGCGCTCGCATCGACCTTGTTGAGTGACTTCTCAAACGGCTTATAGCAGTCCCGCAACACGCCCTGCCACTCGAGCTCCCCACCCTCGATCTTGTCGAGCTCCTCCTCCATCTCCGAGGTGAAGCTGACGTTGAAGATGTCCGGGAACTGCTTGACCATCACCTTCTCGACCGTCTCGCCGAGCTCGGTCGGGAAGAAGCGTCGCTGTTGCAGCTCGACATATCGTCGATCGGCGAGGACGGAAATGATCGACGCGTACGTCGACGGCCGGCCGATGCCGAGTCGCTCGAGCTCCTTGACGAGGCTCGCCTCCGAGTAACGCGGCGGCGGCTCGGTAAAGTGCTGCGACGGCGTAATGCCCTTGCACGGGACATGCTCGCCGACGGCGACGATGGGAAGCGCCTGCTCGTCCTCGAGCGTCTTGTGCTCCCCTTCTTCGTGCGCCTCGCGATAGAGCGCGAGATACCCCTGGAACTTCACAATCGAGCCGGTCGCGCGGAACAGGTAGCTGCGGCGGCCGATGTCCGGCTGCCTCACGGCTGGAATGTCGAAGTCCACGGTCGTGGTATCGAAGACCGCCGGCGCCATCTGCGACGCCATGAAGCGCTGCCAGATGAGTTGATAAAGTTTGAACTGATCGGGCGTCAGGTGACGTTTGATCAGCTCCGGCCGGCGCGACGGATCCGTCGGGCGAATGCTCTCGTGTGCGTCCTGGGCGTTCTTCTTGTTCGCGCCGTAAAGCTGCGGCCCGGCGGCGAGAAACTCTTTACCGAACAGTGTTCTGAGATAATCGCGCGCCTGGCCGGCTGCTACTTCAGCCACGCTTTACGTCGGTAACCGTGAAGGTCTTCTTCCCCTTCAGGTCATTCAAAACGCGGTCTGCCTCGGCCTTGTTCGAGATCTCGGCCTTTTTCCCGTCGATGTGATGGAGCTTCGCCGTGAATTGCTGCTTGTCTTTCTCGAGCAGGGCTTCGACGGTCCAGTACTCGACGGGCTTGAACGCACGAATCTCTCGCTCCCGCTCGACGATGAGCCGTAACGCGACGGTCTGCACACGGCCCGCGGAGAGCCCTTTCTTGACCGTCTTCCACAGCACCGGGCTGGCTTTGTAGCCGACGAGACGGTCGAGGACGCGACGTGCCTGCTGGGCCTCGACCTTCTTTTCGTCGATCGATCCCGCGTGTTCGATCGCGCTTCGCACGGCGTCGCGCGTAATCTCATGAAAGAGGACGCGCCTGATCGGCACGTTCGTCCCGCCGCGCTTTGGCTTGATCTGCATTGCAACGTGCGCAGCGATCGCCTCGCCTTCTCGATCAGGGTCGGTGGCGATGAATACTTCGCGCGAATCCTTCGCCGCGCTCTTCAATTCCGCGATCGTCTTTTCCTTTCCAGGAATCGGAATGAGTTCCGGCTCGAAGCCACCCTCGATGTCGATGCCGAGCTTTTTCTCGGGAAGGTCCATGATGTGGCCAACGGTTGCGCGAACGCGATACCCGCGGCCGAGATACTTGCCGATCGTTTTCGCCTTGGCGGGCGATTCGACGATGACGAGCGACTGCGATCCAGCCGGCGCTGGAGAAAGCTCGTCCTCATGCACCTCGGACGCGACGTGCCGGCCACGGCCGCCCTTTCGGGTTGCCGCGCCGGTCGCCTTGCGAGCCGACGTGCGGGTTCTCGTGCCGGATTTACGGGAAGCCATTTTTGCCAACGTGATGATGATAGCTACCAGTTATCTGGCGGTAGCTATCGGTGACCGGTAGCGGTAGATCGATACCGAACATCTTCTAGTGAACTGTTTGATTATCGCCTCCCGCCGCGTTGTCCTCGTACCCGGCGCCCTCCATGAGCGATCGCAAATCATCTAGCGCAATGCGCCCGTCAATCTGCGCGAGAGCGCGCTCGATGATATGCTCGAGATCCGCGGCGCTGAGCGCACCGCTGCCGTTGAGGGCTAACAGATGTCCCCACGCTTCCGGTGCGAAGCGGCCGCGTTCGTGCGGACCAAGGACCCGGAAATTCACGCGAGAGACAGGTTATCGGTCAAAGGCCACGGAAACATAGACGCCCCAGGAAAAAGCAACGTGCCAAAATACTCCCGCACTGCTCATTCCCGTTTACATCCATTCCACTCGCTCAACGAGCGCCAAGCGCGAGAGACGAAACTCTCTTGATAACCTCTTCGACGTCAAGAAGTTCCGCCTCGATAACGTGGTCGGCGGACTCGTATGCCTTCTTTCGGGCGTCCAGCAACCGTCGAATCTCGCCGAGCGGATCAGGACGCATGAGTAGCGGCCTCGTGCTTCGTTCGGACCCGAGGCGCTGAAGCGCCGTCTCGGGTTTCACGCGAAGGTAAATGAGGCGCGCAGGCGGCCGAAGCATGCCGACGACATCGGCATTGGAGGCCCAACCGCCGCCAGGCGCGAGAATCATGTTTCCCATCAGGCGCAGCTCTTCTGTGAGAGCACGCTCGAGCTCGCGAAAGTGGCCTTCGCCCTTCTCGCCAAAGATCTCCGCGATCGTTTTGCCCTGCCGTCGCTCGATCTCGAGGTCGAAGTCCAGGAAGGTGCGCGCGAGACGTTCGGCGACGCCGCGGCCCACCGTCGACTTTCCGGCGCCAGGCAACCCGACGAGGATCAGATGCGGCCGACGAGAGTCAGCCGCTGATACGGGATTGGAGGTACGAAAGGTAGCCGTCATAGTTGCGCCTCGTCTCCGCTAGGGAGTCGCCGCCGAACTTCTCGAGGAAGGCTTCGGCGAGCACAAGGGCCGCCATTCCTTCCGCGATGACACCCATCGCGGGAACAGCGGTAATGTCGCTTCGCTCGGCGACCGCGGCGGCTGGCTGGCCAGTGTGTACATCTATGGTTGCCAGGGGCCGCATCAGGGTTGAGATCGGCTTCATCCCTATATGTAAGACGAGCGGCTCCCCTGTGGTGATACCACCCTCCAACCCCCCCGCACGGTTGGTTCGCCGACGGACGTTTCCCGTGAGCGGGCGATTCGGAGAGGGCTCGATCTCGTCGTGCACCTCGGCGCCGGTGCGGCGAGATGCCTCGAAGCCAAGTCCGATTTCGACGGCCTTCACAGCCGGTATCGACATCATGGCGCCGGCGAGGCGGGCGTCGAGCTTCCGATCCCAAGACACGTGCGAGCCGAGCCCCACGGGCAAGCCATCGCAGATGACCTCGCAGATGCCGCCGAGCGTATTGCCTTCGCGTTTCACCGTGTCGATCTTCGCGATCATCGCCTGTTCGGCATCCTGGTCGAGCGTGCGAAGCGGCGAGGCGTCGGCGGTGGCATTGACGTCGTTAGGCAGCGGCTCCGGCCGCCGGGCGTCGATTCCCCCGAGATGGACGACGTGGCTCGCGATGCGCACACCGAATTCGGCGAGCAGTCGTTTGCACACCGCCGCGGCAGCGACGCGCGCCGTCGTCTCGCGCGCCGACGCGCGCTCGAGAATATCCCGGGCATCGGTACGAGCGTACTTTAGCAGACCAGAAAGGTCGGCGTGGCCGGGACGCACGCGCGTCACGGCGCGCTTGCGGAGCGGGCGAGAGCCGTCAGTGCTCCGCGCGGAACTCTCATCGGTGGCTGCGCCAAGCGGAACGCCGCTCGCCGCAGCGGCCTCCTCTTCGCTCAAGGAGGCATTCATGATTTCCTGCCAGTTCTGCCAGTCGCGATTGTGAATCAGCATCGCGATCGGCGAGCCGATCGTCTCGCCGGCGCGCACACCCGAGAGAAACTCGATCGCATCCTTCTCGATTTGCATGCGTCGACCGCGCCCGTAGCCTTGTTGCCGCCGGGCTAGCTCGGCGTTCACGTGATCCGCGAGCAATGGCAAACCCGCCGGCATACCCTCGAGAATGCTTACGAGCGCAGGCCCGTGAGACTCGCCAGCTGTCGTAAAGCGAAGCATTGGATCAGCGATCAGTGATTAGGATTGCCGCGGCTGGCACGGCTCCGATGATGGCTGACTATACTCGGTCCGCGCGCAGGTTCAAAACATTCACCGGCGCGTGAGTGTTCTCACGCGCCGGTGAATAACCGCACAACCTGCTCTA
>QHUV01000360.1 GCA_003222065.1 Gemmatimonadota bacterium
AAGCGGAGGGGGCGGAGCATAACGAGCAATCGTGGGGCGCGCGCGTAGGGCAGGTCCTGAAGTTTCTATATCCGGCCAGAAAGACCGCGGAATAGGTAGCTCATCGCTCCATGCATCGTGAGCACCGCCACTGGTTCAGTCCCTCGCTTGGACGCGAGATGGAACTGCTCATCTTCGGGCATGCGGGGGCCCGGGCGCTCGTCTTTCCATCGTCGATGGGACGATTCTTCGAGTGGGAAGACCGCGGAATGATCGGCGCGCTCTCTCATCACTTGGAGCAGGGGTGGCTGCAGCTCTATTGCGTCGACAGCGTAGACGGCGAGAGTTGGTACGCCAAGCAGAAGCATCCCGCGGCGCGGGCATGGCGGCACGCGCAATACGATGCGTATCTCCGCGACGAGGTCCTCCCCCTCTCGCAGTACCAGAATCCCAATCCGTTTCTGATGACGACCGGCTCCAGCTTCGGCGCCTATCATGCAATGAATTTTGCGCTGCGCTATCCCGAGCGGGTCGGGCGCGTGATCGGCCTGAGCGGGACGTACGACATTCGGGACATGACCGACGGCTACTCCGACGAGACGGTTTACTTCAACAATCCGCCAGACTTCATCCAGAACGAGCACGATCCACAGCGTCTCGCCGCGTTACGAAGGACGGACATCATTTTGGTGATCGGCCGCGACGATCCGATGCTTGGCAATAACGAGTACTTCTCCGGTATCCTCTGGTCCAAGGACATCTGGCATGCCTTACGGATCTGGGACGGCTGGGTGCATGATTGGCCGTACTGGCGCGAGATGATCACGAAGTACATAGGTGGACACGACTGAAAAGGTGCTAGGTGTTAGGTGCTAGGTATTGGCGAGATGCACCTAGCACCTAGCACCTGGTACCCCGAGCCTCTACCCCTACTCCCATGCTTCGCATCGGACTCGTCGTCGGCCGTGAGTGGTCGTTCCCGCCGGCATTCATCGAGGAAGTCAATCGGCGCGGCGAAGGCGTGACCGCCGAATACGTGAAGCTCGGCGGTACGGCGATGGACGAGCTCGTGGATTACGCGGTGATCATCGACCGCATCTCGCACGAGGTTCCGTACTATCGAACCTACCTAAAGCACGCCGTACTTCAGGGCGCCGTCGTCGTCAACAACCCCTTCATGTGGTCGTCGGACGACAAGCTCTTCGACGCGACGCTCGCGACACGCCTCGGCGTCGCCAGCCCGCGCACGGTCGCGCTGCCGAACAAGGAATACATTCCCGGCATCAAGCATGATGAGAGTTTGCGCAATTTGAAATATCCCATCGACTGGGACGGTATCGTCGACTACGTCGGGTTGCCGTGCATCTTGAAGGACGCGCATGGCGGCGGTTGGCGCGACGTCTACGTCTGCCGCACGATCGAGGATCTGCTGGCGCGCTACGACGAGTCCGGCCAACTGACGATGGTGGTGCAGGAGTTCATCGAGTGGGATCAGTTCGTGCGCTGTCTCGCGTTAGGCAGGCGCAACGTGTTGCCGATGAAGTACGACCCGCGCGGCCGGCGCTATCTCGTCGAGCACGAGCATCTCTCGCCCGAGCTCGGCCGGCGTGTCGTCGATGACTCACTGACGCTGATGCGCGCCCTCGGCTATGACATGTGCTCGCTGGAGTGGGCGATCAAGGATGGCGTCCCGTACGCCATCGATTTCATGAATCCCGCGCCGGACATGGATCTGTATTCGCTCACGCCGCACTACTTCGAGTGGGCCGTTCGACACATGGCGGACATGGCGATCCGGTTCGCGAAGGAGCCGCGGCCGCCGCTCGACGAGCGCCGTGGCGAGTTCCTTCTCGGCCGCCGCGAGACCGCCGACACCCGCGCCGACTCCGAGACGCCGCGCACGGTGTCGATCGAGATCGATAGAGAGGCACCCGCCCGCGAACGGGCCGACGCCGAAGCCCGCCTCTGAGACGTTAGGCAATCAATGCTCCGCGAAGCGATCGACGAGTACCACGAGCTCCTCGGTGTCGAGCTTGCCGCGGAGTCGCAATCGAATCTCGACGAGCAGCTGCGGCGCCGCGGGCTGTTCTTCGGCGACCGCGCGCTCTGCACGGTGCTCCGGCCTCGCTTCCTGTCGGC
>QHUV01000024.1 GCA_003222065.1 Gemmatimonadota bacterium
AGTGCCGGACAGCGTCATCGCGAGGATGCGGCGGGCGAGTGAACGATCGAAGGAGCACGCGACCGCGGAAGGGATTGCCATTGCGCGGGAGATGCTCGAGCGGGTGCGAACGGTGGTGCAAGGGGTACAGGTATCGGCACCGTTTGGGAAGGTGGAGCTCGCGTTGCAAGTGTTCGATGGGTTGGTGGCGGGACCTAACGAGTACGGGAAGGTCGGGGCTGGCAGATCATAGAGAGCGGGAACCGCGTAAACGGCGGGAACCGCACTTCACGCGGTATATTGGACACATGCGAGCAATTCTTCTGGTCGATCATGGATCGGTTCGCCCGGAGGCGAATCACATGCTCGACTGCGTCGCCAATCTGTTGCAGGAGATGGTCGGGCCGGCTGTGCTGGTGCGAGCAGCGCACATGGAGCTCGCCGAGCCGCTGATTCCGGAAGGCGTCGAGGCGTGCGTCGAGGCGGGAGCGACGGAGTTAGTTGTCTTTCCGTACATGCTTTCGCCGGGCAAGCACTCGACGCGGGATATTCCACGGATCGTCGCCGAGGCGACGCGGGGCCATCCGGAGTTGAGGGTGCGCGTCACGCCGGCGTTTGGGGTTCACGCGAAGCTCGCCGAAGTGATCGCGGAGCGAGCGGGCGTCGAGGTGACATCGGGCGTCGCTGAATGCACTCGCTGCTGGAATCCCGATGGATCGATCGGAGCATGCGGCGACGCGTGCTGCGCGCGCGCGGCGGCGGCCACGGCGGCCGAGCGATCCGCCGCCCGCGCTTAGTTGCCGGCGACGCAGCGCTTCGCGCGCTCGTACGCGACCGCCTCGCCGATGAGCCGAAAGGTGCGCTCCTCTTGCCACGTCCACCACTCAGGACGTGCGATGCCCGCGTAGCGCCAGTGCGCCGCCGCCGCGTCGTCATAGGCGTCGGCGACCGTTGCCCTGCCCCACCCCTTCGAGACATTACCCTCGAGTTGCACGGCAGCACTATCGGTCGCGTGGACGAGACGGGCGAGCGTACCCGCATTCGAGTTGTCGCTGAACACCGCGGAGGTCAACACCATTGGGACCAATCCCCAGAGCTGGGGGTCGGCGCTCGCCGCAAAGCTGAGCGTGAACGAGCGGCGCGCGAGATCGACGACGTCGGCATCGATCTGGCCGGCGCTGTCGGCGGCCATGAGGCGAGTGATCTCGCGCTCGGCGTCGTCAGGCGTTAGGCGTAGCATCATGGCATGCGTCGCTTCGTGGAGCAGCGTACCGCCATCGGTGGAATCGCTCACGTAGATCACACCACCGGTACCGTCGGCCGCGAACGCGGCGATCGCCTCGCCGAGATGACGGTCGCCACGGCGAAATTGAACGCGGTCGATGAGGTCGTGAGCCGGCGAGCGGTCGTATCGCGCCAGAATGGCCTGGCCGAGGAGGGTGCTCTCGTCCAAATCTCCCGCGACCTGCCGACAGAGCCAAGCGTCGCTGGGAATCACGTCGACGCGTGGAGGGGGGGCAGCATTGGTGACGAGTGTCACTTGCGCGGAAGCGCTCGTCGCTGCGAGCAGCAGCACGAGCGCGCCGATGGCGGGCAATCTCATTGTGTGCAGCGATCGGCGCCGGACGACTTGCCCCGTGCTTCGGCCGTCAGGAGGGAGGACGGAAGAAGTGCGGGCGTGCGACGCGATGGGGACGTCGCGGCGCGAATGGCGCCGCAGTCGCTCTCAGGGCAACATCGGGACCGCGCGCAATGACAACGCGGTCGGGAGGCGGGCCAATGCCTAACGACTTGGCGCGGCGCGGCTTACTTCGCCGAGCGGCAATGTTGCCGTTGCGGTGTCTACCTCGCGTTTTGCGAGCGGAAGGTGCACGTTGCGGCGGCGGACAAATGAGCCGGGGACGAGCGTCGTACCAAGCGACACCCCTCGCTGCTCGTTGGGCTGCTGGATAGAGTACACCGGTGGCGGAGTACTCAGCACACCTGAGAGCGATTCCATGGCGATCGAAACCTCGGCGGCGCGGCCGCCATTGACGGTGCTCTCCGAAGAGGAGGCGATGTTCCGCGATGCGATCGCGGAGTTCGCGGCGCAGGAAGTTCGGCCGCGAGTGCAGCGGATGGAGCGTGAGGAGAAGATCGACCCTGATCTCATTACCAGGTTCTTCGAAATGGGATTGATGGGCGTCGAGGTTCCCGAATCGCTCGGCGGGTCCGACGGCACGCTGATGATGGTGACACTCGCGGTCGAGGAGATCAGCAAGGTCGATCCGGCGGCGGCGATTTTAATGGACGTACAGAACACGCTGGTGAACTATCCGATTCGGACGTACGGCGGCGACGTCATGAAAGCGACCTATTTGCCGCAACTCGCGAGTGAAAAGGTTGGCGCGTACGCACTCTCAGAGGCGGCGTCGGGCTCGGATGCGTTCGGGATGCAGTCACGGGCCGAGCAGCGGGGCGACCGGTGGATTCTCACCGGGCGGAAGCTTTGGATCACGAATGGCGCCGAAGCGGAGATCTACGTCGTGTTCGCAAACGCGAATCCCGCCGCAGGCTACAAGGGAATTACGGCCTTCGTCGTCGAGCGGGGGTTTCCGGGATTTGCCGTCGGTAAGAAAGAGGACAAGCTCGGCATTCGCGCGTCGAGCACGACGGAGCTGATTCTCGACGGTGTCGAGGTGCCTAACGACAACGTGCTCGGGCCGGTCGGCCAGGGCTACAAGATCGCCATCGACACGCTGAATGGCGGGCGCGTCGGCATCGGCGCGCAGATGATCGGCGTCGCGGACGGCGCCCTTCACGCCGCGCTCGATTACACGAAGGAACGACGCCAATTCGGCAAGTCGATCGGCGAGTTCCAAGCGGTACAGTTTCAGCTCGCACAGGCACGCGCCGAGCTGGAAGGGGCGAGACTCCTGGTTTACAACGCGGCGCGACTGAAAGACGCGGGACGCGACATTGCGCTGGAAGGCGCGATGGCGAAGCTGATCTCGTCCCAGGTCGCCGAGCGCGTCACGTCGCTCGCGCTCGAGCTGCACGGCGGGTACGGGTACACGAAGGACTACCCGGTGGAGAAATTCTATCGCGACGCCAAGATCGGCACGATCTACGAGGGAACGTCGAACATGCAGCTGCAGACGATAGCGAAGGGGCTGGGGGTTCGGTGAACTCCATCCGCGTCCACAAAACCGGCGGGCCGGAAGTCCTCCGAATCGAAGAGCTGCCCGATCCAGCGCCGGGGCCGGGTGAACTCGTCGTCAACATCGAGGCAATTGGCGTCAACTACCTCGAGATCTACCAGCGCGAGGGTTTGTACACGGTGCAACGGCCCTTTACGCCAGGCAGCGAGGCGGCGGGCACGGTCCGCGCGTTAGGCACCGGCGTCACCGAGTTCCGTGTCGGCGACCGGGTCGTTTCGCACAGTATGCATGGGGCGTATGCATCGCGGGCGATCGTCGCCGCGGATCGCGCGGTGAAGATTCCGGAGGGCATCACGAGCAAAGTCGCCGCGGCGGTCTTTCTTCAGGGCCTCACGGCGCACTATCTGGCGACGTCGACCTACCCGCTCAAGATGGGCGACAACTGCCTCGTGCACGCGGCGGCGGGAGGCGTCGGACTCCTTCTCTGTCAGATCGCCAAGAAGCGGGGCGCATTCGTCATTGGCACGGCATCGACGCCAGAGAAGCTCGAGCTGGCGCACGATGCCGGAGCGGACGAGACTATCAATTACACGTCGCGCGATTTCGTGACGGAAGTCAAACGCATCACCGGTGAGGTGGGAGTCGCCGTGGTGTATGACTCCGTGGGCCGCACGACGTTCGAGGGATCGCTGAACTGTCTGCGGCGACGGGGGATGCTGGCGCTGTTCGGTCAATCGAGCGGGCCGGTACCGCCCATCGATCCACAAGTACTCAACCGGAAGGGCTCACTCTTTCTTACGCGACCGACGCTCAACGACTACGTCGCGACGCGCGAAGAGCTGCTGCAGCGGTCGAATGAATTGTTCGGGTCGGTGAAGGACGGCACCCTCAAGGTGAGAATCGGAGCGGAGTTTCCGTTGGTGAGAGCGGCAGATGCGCACAGAGCGCTGGCGAGTCGGAAGACGATGGGGAAGATTGTGCTGATGCCATGAGGCCGAATTGGAGCGACGTGATGCCTAACATGTCTCGATATCGATATGCTTGCGTGGTCGCCATTGCCTGCGCCGCGGACGCACGGGCGCAGCAGGCGGTGGGGACGCAGCCGGCGAACGATCCGGTCAACGTCCTGGCGGCCCGGGTGCAGCAGGTCGTAGACAGGCCGGAGTTCAAGCACGCAACGTTCGGCATCGCGTTTTATTCCCTGGCCGATGGTCGGATGGTGTGGTCACAGAACGCGGACAAGCTATTCGTCTCGGCGTCGACCACGAAGCTGCTTACGGAAGGCACCGCGCTGCAGCTGTTAGGCGCGGACTATCGCTTTCACACGCGCGTGTACCGAACCGGGCGTTTGAACGGGAACACGGTAGAAGGCGACCTGGTGCTCGTCGCGAGTGGCGACCCGAATCTATCCGGGCGGATACAACCAGGAGATCAACTGGCGTTTCAGAATGTGGATCACTCGTACGATGCGAGCCCGGATACCAAGTCGGTGCCGGGTGATCCACTGGCGGTAATTCGCGAGCTCGCGAGTCAGATCGCTGCGAGAGGCATCAAGCGCGTCACGGGGCGGGTGCTCGTCGACATCTCGCTCTTCCATGAAGGGGATCGCGAGCTCGGCACTGGTGTCGTCATCTCCCCAATCATCGTCAATGACAACCTGGTCGATCTCACGATCGGCGCCGGACCGCAGGCCGGCGCGACAACGACAGTCCAGGTGACGCCGACCACTCCGTATGTGAAGTTTGTCAACAAGTCGACCACCGGACCGGCCGGCGCGCGGCCGAGCATCACATGGTCATCCGACGTCACGGATCCGGATGGTGCGCACACCGTGACGATCTCCGGCACCTTTCCGGCCGACAAGCCGCCAATTCTGTTTACGTACGCCGTGCCCGAACCGAGCCGATTCGCGGAGGTCGTCTTTGCCGATGCATTGCGGGCACAAGGCGTCGCCGTGAACCTGGCCACGGCCGCCGCGCAGCACGAGTACCGTGGCGCACCAGCCGCGTACACCGCCGAGAATCTGGTAGCCGACCATGTGTCGCCGCCGCTCAGTCAAGAGGTGAAGGTTACGCTGAAGGTGAGTCAGAACCTGCACGCGAGCACGACGCCGTTCATCGTGAAGTCCGTGCTCGCGCGAAGCGACACCGCGAAGACGGGATTCGATCTGGAGCACGACTTTTTGCAGCGAGCGGGGCTCGACCTCGGCGGCGCACAGCAGACGGATGGAGCGGGTGGCGACGCGCGGTTCTCGCCGTCGTTCATGGTGCATTATCTGGAGTACATGTCCAAGCAATCGACGTTCGATGCCTTCCTCAGCGCTTTACCGGTGTTAGGCAGAGACGGCACGCTCTGGAATATCCAGACGACGTCGCCGGCCGCCGGGCACGTGTTCGCGAAGACGGGCACGTTGGGCAATTACGATGCTCTAAACCGGCGGCTGCTGTTGTCCGCGAAAGGACTCGCGGGCTACTTGACGACGGCGAGCGGGAAGCGGTATGCGATCGCGTTGTATGTGAACAATGTGTCGGTATCGTTGGATCCGGCGGACGTGGCGAGAGTCGCGGGGCAGGCCTTGGGCGAGGTCGCGGGAATAGGGTATCAGACGCTTCCGTGATCTTAGACGGAAGAGCACTGAGAAGAGCGGACCGAGAGGAGCGAGCCGAAAAGAGCGAGCCGAAAAGAACGAGCCGAAAAGAGCGAGCCGAAAACGACGAGCCGAGAATGGCGCCATCGGCCTCGTTTCCCGACTGCGATGACGATCGTCTCTGAACTGCTAGAAGTATCGCGTTCTACGCTCCGCGCTCTACGCTCCCCACGCAACCGTCCTCTCACCCGCAGTGTGCCGCATGCTGTCTCGACGTGTGCTGTCTCGGACGCTCGCTGTTGCGTCGGTTGCTTCCGCTGTTCTATCGCGACTCGCTGGCGCGCAGGACGCAGCCGCACAGACACAACTCGACGAGATCAGTGCGCGGGGACGGGCGCTCGCCGGATACCAACGTGCCGCGTTGTTCGCGAGCACTCAACTGATGGCAACGAATCCCGATCCAGGGCGCGTACAGCGGTACGTCGCGTATCACGCCGACAGCGGGTGGGTCGTCGCCTTCGGCCGATTGAATAGCACGCGCGACACGTTCTACGTGAGCCACATTGCGATTCCCGCCGCGATCAACGGGCAGCGTGTCGATTCCTTATTCGAGTTTCAAACATTCTCCGGGTCAGCGCCGGACACGGACTTCCTCGTCCGTGCGGCACGAGCCATGGACGTGGGCGTGATGACGCTCGGGGTCACGACACGCGCCTATTCCGCGGCGGCGCTTCCTACGGAGAATGGCGACTGGTGGGTTTACCTCACGCCGGCGGCTGATGTGGCCAGCGTATGGCCGTTCGGGGACGACGTGCGCTACCGGATCTCCGCCGACGGAGAACGCGTGCTCGAGACGCACCGCATGCACGTCGGCATGGTAGAGGATGTCGTGGCGCGGAAAGAAGGAGGCCGCCTGGCAGTGGGCTGGCACCGGGCATCCGTTCGCGACCTGCCGGAAGACTCGGACGTCTTTCATGTTGTCGCTCGACGGCCGCCGCTGCCCGAGGTCGTCGTTACCCGGCACCATCGGTACGTCGTGAGCGTGGACGGATCGATCAGGTACGTGCAGGGCAAGGAGACGGTGGCGACCCGTTAGGCGGGTGACGCGCGCCGGGACGCTACGGATCGCACCAGGTGAGCCCGGCACCACCAAACTCGCCGGTGCTCCAGAATGCTTCGGCCGCTTTCAAGGCGATGGCAAGCGGGTGAATCCAGTTGCGAGGGTATAGTCCCTCCTGGCCACCGACACGCAATGCCTCTTTCGGAACCTCTGGACGCGCCGGATCGACGAGCGTCGGAAAGCGGTCGCCGGGCAGCACGCCGGTAAGAAGATACCTGCCGGCGCCCCCTCCCACGCAGAGGTAGCAGTGCAGGCTGCCAGCCTTGGGATAGAGGTAAATGTCATTGTGCGCCGCGCCATCGAGCGCGCGCACCGCGGCGATCACGGCCTTGAGCGGGGGGCGAGGGATCACCTGTTCAGTGCGCCCAGTGCCTCTCCATTCAAAAACTCTCAACTCGGCAATTGGCATGGTCGCGTGGAGCGTGGAGCGTGGAGCGTGGAGCGTGGAGCGTGGAGCGTGGGCGTGGAACGTGAAAGGTGAGCCTGAGCCTCAAGTTCGGGTCGCGGGCTGCCGGGCGCAGTAATATCGGTCACGCTCTACGCTCCACGCTCCACGCTCGACGCCCATTTCGGCCTACCCAAACTACGCGTCGTACAGTATCGATTCGAGCCATGCCGACTGCCGAATCGATTCGCCTCGACGAAGACGCCAGGCGCGACTTGAACTGGAAGCGCTGGGGACCCTACCTCGCCGAGCGACAATGGGGTACGGTGCGCGAGGATTACTCCGCGACCGGCGACGTTTGGGAGAGCTTCACCCATGACATGGCTCGCAGTCGCGCGTATCGCTGGGGCGAGGACGGATTGCTCGGTATCACCGATCGCGAGTGCCGGCTTTGTTTCGCGCTCGCACTGTGGAACGGACGAGATCCGATTTTGAAGGAACGTTTGTTCGGACTCACCGGGCACGAGGGCAACCACAGCGAGGACGTGAAGGAGTGCTACTACTATCTCGACAGCACGCCGACCCACTCGTACATGAAAGCGCTGTACAAGTACCCGCAACTCGAGTTTCCGTACGGGGATCTCATAGCGGAGAATCGAGTCCGAACCCGACTCGATCCGGAGTACGAGCTGGTCGACACGAACGTCTTCGACGACGATCGTTACTTCGACGTCGTTGCCGAATACGCGAAGGGCTCGCCGAACGACATTCTCGTTCGCATCACGGCGACGAATCACGGGCCCGCGGAAGCGCCGCTAGCGCTACTGCCGACACTCTGGTTCAGGAACTACTGGTCATGGGGGCGGAGCGACGAGCCGATGCCGCGGATCTTCGCGGAAGGCTCGCGGACGCTCGTCGCCGAGCACCCGACACTCGGCATCTACCGGCTGCAGATCGCGCGCAACGGATTCGGCGTTCACCGGGCGGCGCCGGAGATGATCTTCACCGACAACGAGAGCAACCGCCGACGCCTGTGGGATGTCGACAATCATTCGCCGTACGTGAAGGACGCGTTTCACCGCTACGTCGTTCAGCGCGACGTCGATGCCGTGAACCCGCGACGCATCGGCACGAAGGCGGCGTTTCTCTTCAAGTGGATCGTGCCCGCGGGCGAGAGCGTCCGCGTCGAGCTGCGCTTATCCTCGGACGAGGAGGCGCCGGCCGAGTCATTTGGCGAGGAGTTCGACGCGACCTTCAAGCTCCGAGAGCGGGAGGCGGAGGAGTTCTATCGGCCGCTGACCGCGGGCGCGTCGACGGAGGAGGCGCGGGTGGCGCGACAGGCCTACGCGGGCCTGCTCTGGACAAAGCAGTATTACAACTACGTCGTCCGCGAGTGGTTGGAGGGAGATCCGGCATCGCCGCCACCGCCGGCCTCGCGCTGGCAGAGTCGCAACGCGGATTGGCAACACATCTACAATCGGGACGTCATCTCGATGCCCGACAAATGGGAATATCCGTGGTACGCCGCCTGGGACCTCGCGTTTCAGATGATCCCGTTTGCGCGGATCGATCAGCAGTTCGCGAAGGAGCAACTGATTCTGCTCCTGCGAGAGTGGTACATGCACCCCAACGGACAGCTGCCGGCATACGAGTTTGCGTTCTCGGACGTGAATCCGCCGGTTCACGCCTGGAGCGCGTGGCGGGTCTACAAGATGACCGGACCGAGGGGCGCGCGCGATCACGCCTTTCTCGAGCGGGTCTTTCACAAGTTGCTCATCAACTTCTCGTGGTGGGTGAACCGCAAGGACCCCGACGGCAACCATCTCTTCAGCGGGGGCTTCCTCGGCCTCGACAACATCGGAGTGTTCGACCGGAACAAGCCGCTGCCTAACGGGCAATATCTCGAGCAGGCGGACGGCACGGCGTGGATGGCCTTCTACTGCTCGATCATGCTCTCGATCACGCTCGAGCTGGCGACGATCGATCGCGCATACGAAGACATGGCGACGACGTTCTTCGAGCACTTCGTGTCGATCGCCGACGCCATGAATTCCCTCGGCGGCACGGGGCTGTGGGATGAGCAAGACGGGTTTTACTACGACCAGCTCTTCATCGACGGGCAGAAGACGCCGTTGCGCATCCGCTCGATCGTCGGGCTTGTTCCGTTGTTCGCCTGCGAGTGCATCGACCAGCAAACGATCGACCGTCTGCCTGGCTTCAAGAAACGGATGCAATGGTTTCTCAACAACCGGCACGATCTCGCGGCGCACATCTCATACATGCGCGAGCGCGAGGATTCACGGCATTTGCGCCGATTGCTGGCGATGCCGGCCCGGCACAGACTCGTGCGCGTCTTGCGATACGTGCTCGACGAGAACGAATTCCTCTCGCCCTATGGCATCCGGTCGCTCTCACGCGTGCATCGCGATCACCCCTTCACGCTCCACGTCGGCGAGGACGAGTACACGGTGCGCTACTCGCCGGGTGAATCGGAGACGTACATCTTTGGCGGCAACTCGAATTGGCGCGGCCCGATCTGGTTTCCGATCAACTACCTCGTGATCGAGGCCCTCGAGCGTTACCACCATTTCTACGGGGACTCGCTCACCGTCGAGTGCCCCACCGGCTCGGGGCACATGGCGACGCTCGGCGACGTCGCGCAAGAGCTGGCGAGCCGCCTAACGAAGATCTTCCTGCCCGACGAGCGCGGCCATCGGCCCTGTCACGGCGGCGATCAGCGTTACGCACATAATCCGAGCTGGCGAGACCTCGTGCTCTACTACGAGCACTTTCACGGTGACAATGGCCGGGGACTTGGCGCCAGCCATCAGACCGGATGGACGGCGCTCATCACGCGCTGTCTCGAGAAGACGGCCGCGAAGGTGGTCGTGTCGAGACCGTCGGGACAGATGGAAGCGGTGGTTGATTGATCCCGTGCCTGTCAGTCCAATGCGTGAATGGCTGGTGGCGGACGGATTGGGTGGCTACGCATCCGGAAGTGCCGACGGCATCCGGAAGCGGCGGTATCATGCGCTGCTGATCGTCGCGGCACCGGACGACGAGCGACGGTTCGCGCTCGTGAACGATGTCGAGCTGTGGGTCGATGGACCAGCCGGCGCCGTGGCGTTGAGCAGCCATCGATACGCACCGAACGTCGTTCACCCGGATGGCGCCTCGCGTCTGGCGGACTTCGCGACTGAACCGTGGCCGTCATGGCGATTCGATCTTGGCGAAGGCCTAACGCTCGTCCAACAGCTCTTCGCACCACGAACGACGCAGCGATCGGCGATGATTCTGCAGTGGCGCCTCGTCGGACCCAGCGCCGCGATGCCGATGCGGCTTCGCGCCCGCCCGATGCTGTCCGGCCGCGATTTTCACTCGTTGCATCGGCAGAATGCCGACTTTGCCTTCGCGCCAGAGAAGCTGAGTGAGCAAAGCTGGCTGTGGCGTCCCTATTCGGGTGTGCCGCCGATCTTGATGCATGCAAACGGGGACTACCGGCACGAGCCGCTCTGGTTTCGGAACTTTCTGTACACGGAAGAGCGCGCACGCGGACTCGACGACCTCGAAGATCTCGCATCACCCGGAGAGTTCAGCTGGCCGCTGGGCGGAAGTGACAATAGGGATCCTGTGCTCGTGCTGACCGTCCCCGAAGAGTGGGGCGGCTACGAATCAGCGGGCAACATCGTCGCCGAGTGCCAGGCGTTGGCGAATAGCGAGC
>QHUV01000361.1 GCA_003222065.1 Gemmatimonadota bacterium
GCTGTGGATGCGGATGTGAGCGTGCGAAAGAACCACGGCGTCGATGCGTTCGGCGGGGATCGGTAGCCGAAGGTTCTTTTCCCTACTCTCTTGGCGGCGTCCCTGGAACATGCCACAGTCGAGAAGGAGCGTACGGCCGCCGAGGCGAAGAATATGGCACGGCCCGTGACCTCGCGCGCCGCTCCGAAAAACTCGAGCTCCACCGTCGTCGCCCTATTGCTCGGCGCCGCTCGGTCGCTGGAACACGACCGTGAGGCGTACTCCATCTTGGGACATCAGCGCCGGTTCCCACCCGCCGCGACTGCGCTCGTTGAGCAGATCGGTAAGCGCATCCTCGTCATCGCGGGCGTGACGTGTCAGCCGAACAATCACGGCTTGGTATTCTTTCATCCGCGCGAAATTAGTAGCTTCCCGGCCATGGACACCACCCCCGCGTATCCGACGCTGCGCATCGTGTCGCATCCGCTGATTCAGCACAAGCTCACGATTTTGCGCGATCGGGGCACGCCGACAAAAATCTTCCGCGAGCTGGTAGACGAGATCGCGATGCTGATGGCGTACGAGGCGACCAACGATCTGGCGCTCGAGCCCGCGCCCGTCGATACGCCACTCGAATCCACGTTCGGGCAGCGCGTCAGCGGCAAGAAGCTTACGCTCGTTCCGATCCTTCGCGCCGGACTCGGTATGGTCGAAGGTATTTACCGGCTCGTCCCTGGTGCGCGCATTGGGCACATCGGACTGTACCGAAATCACGACACGCTCGAGCCGGTGGATTATTACTTCAAGGTCCCCGGTGACGCCGCCGAGCGAGACTTTTTTCTTCTCGATCCAATGCTCGCGACGGGCGGCAGCGCTGTTGCCGCCGTGTCCTCACTGAAGCGCGCCGGCGCGACGCGTATTCGCTTTCTCTGCCTCGTCGCCGCCCCCGAAGGAGTGCGACGGCTCACCGACACTCATCCGGACGTCATGGTGTATTGCGCGGCCCTCGACCGGGCGCTCAACGAGCAAGGCTACATCATGCCGGGATTGGGCGACGCGGGAGATCGGTTGTTCGGAACGAGATGAGCAAATGTGAAAAGGGGCGAATGTGAAAAGGGGCACCGCAGGTGCCCCCTTTCGTGCCTGTTCTCTCACCCCACTACGTTCGCTCCGCTCCCGCACCACCCACACCCGCCGATCAGCCGAACCACTCCCGCGGGCAGTCGCGCTGCTGTCGCGCGGCGTCGATCACCCATTGTTGCGTGTGCGCGTCCACTACCTCCGAAGCGACCCGATTGAACCACTCCGCGGCCAGCTTCGCGTCACCCACTCGCCGCCACAACTCCCCGACGAGATACGTGAGCACCGCCCGTTCATCCCGCGCCACGCCATCAAAGCTCTGCAGCGCCTCGTCGAACTTCCACGCTGCCTTCCGCCGGAAGAACCGCTCCGCTTCGATGTCGCCCTCGTCCACGCAACACCACGCCGCGCGCAGCAGCAAATCCGCCACATGTCGCGGCTCCAGCCCCTGCCAGTCCGCCACCTTCGCCGCGGCTTCGTACTTCTCGGAGCCCGACACCGGACCGGTGGCGATGGCCGGCGCCAGCTCATTCCACACCCGCTCTTTCAACACCGGCGACACATCCGCGTCTTCAGTGAAGTCGCGCTCCGATCCCGAGTACCCGCACCGACTGCAGGTGTGAATCAGATATGGGAGCGGTTGCGTGCCCGCCGCGCGCTCGTGAAAATCCGTGCGCTTGCCACCGAAGGAATTCGTCGACACGACCGCCTGTGATCGAAAGCGGTTCTCGCAGATGGGGCACTGCAGGTCGATTTGCTGAAGCGTCGTCATGGTGCATCTCCAACCATGGTGTTGCCGTGCTGCTGACCGGTGGAAAGGGAAGAAGCGTGCCATTACCGATCATGCCTTCCCGACACTTCACAGCGCACACGTTTCTGTCTCGCTAAACAGCATCGCGGCGCTCTCTGCCGCGCCTCGCAATCGCACGAAACGGACGGCCCATCACTCTTGTTCCACCATCTGGCCACAACTATCATTTCCGCGTCCATCGTGCCGCCGCGCCGCCTTCCTGCGCCCTGGTCGAGATGCTGATCAACCTCGTACCTGATTTCTTTGCCGTTCTCGAAAGCACCGACCGACCCGCCGCCTACGAGCGCTACTTCGCCGCGCACCGTCGCCTGCTCGAGGGATACTGGAATAACTACGTCGTCGATCCCAACGGGCCACATTTTCAGGATGTTGTAAACGCCTCGGTACACGCCTCGGTCTCGACCCGGAGCTCGTTCCGCTCTGGCTGGCCCATGAGTTCGCGCATGCCATCCGCTACACGTCCCCGACGAGCCGCGGTGCCTTACGCGAGTTCATCGCTGGCGCAAATGGAGATTATTCGTACTGGGACACTGGCCGCCGCATTCGACTGCGCGAGCTCCTCATGAACGAGGGCCTCGCCGTTCATGTGTCACGTGCGATCAGTCCCGGACACGCGGCGTGGGAATATTTTGGCTACGAGCGCCGACAATACGCTCGCATTCGCGAGCTGGAGCCGGTCATCGCTCGCGCTGTAACGCCAGATCTGGATCGCGCCGCACTCGGATTGCGGTTGCGCTATCTCTCCGGCGGCATGAGCGATGAAGCGCGCACTGTGGACGGCAGATATCTCTTGCCGGAACGTAGTGGTTATTACTTGGGGGCACGACTGTGCGAAGCCGGCATCGATGCGAAGGGGCTTGCTTGGGCAATTCGCGCGACCGACCTGGAGCTCTCGGCATACGCGCGAAGCGCCGCCGTCAGTGCCTGAGTCGCGGCGCGAGCGACGTCAAAACGTCGTTCTGCGCGAGCTGCTCGACGAGATGATCCAGCTCTCTCGCCATCTCTCCAATCATGCGCCAACGCTCCAGGCTGGCGAGTTGACGTACGCCCGAGAGCGGTTGGAGTGGCTCGCGGACGAGATCTGGCGGCAGGTCACCGCGGAGAACCCAACCGGCCCCTAGCCGTCGAACTCATTTGCCGACGCAGAATCGGCGGAACACCTCGTCGAGGACGTGCTCGATGTCCACGCCACCGATGAGATCTCGAAGTGCCTCCGCGGCGGTGTGAAGGTGGACGGCCGCGATCGTTGCCGGCAGGGACTCGTCGTGCCACGCACGACGAAAGTCCTGCAGTTCAGAAAGCGCCTTCGCGACAGCGTGTTGGTGGCGGGTTTGGGTTAGAATCGGTGCGTCCAGCTCCACGGCACCGGCCTCACGGGTAAGCACGTCGCCGAGGGTGTTCAGCAAGTTTTGCACGCCGGCGCCGGTTTCGGCGCTCACGTCCAGTGCGGCAATCGCCCCGAGTTCCTTGCCTAACGTCTCCAGATCCAGAGGGGCATCCGCGAGGTCGCACTTTGTACGGACGAGCACAATCGGCTGCTCATTCTCATTGCTCTCGCCTGCGGCATTTCGCGTGGCGTGCACGGCTGCTCGCAGCGCATCGGGGTCCTCGCCGCAGCACAGGAGAACGGCGGCGCGCCGGACGTATGATTCACTGACGTCGATGCCCAGCCGCTCGACCGGATCGTTCGTTTGACGCAGTCCTGCCGTGTCGACGAGTCGGATCGGCCATGGCTCGGCGTCGATGACTGCCTCGAGCGCATCGCGCGTCGTACCCGGAACGGCCGTTACGATCGCACGGCTTCGGCCGATGAGCGCATTGAACAATGACGACTTCCCGACGTTAGGCGCTCCGGCGAGCACGACGAGTGCCCCTTCACGAACGAGCTCGCCGCCACGAGCAGTGGCGAGCAGCGCTCGCAGCCCGCCCTCCAGGAGCTCGAGCGCGGCGAGGGTACGTTCCGGCGCGATCGGGCCATCGTCCTCTTCCGGAAAGTCGATGTCGTACGCAATGAGCGCTTCGATGCCGATCACCTGATCACGGAGTGCGGCGATGCGGCGCGAGAGGCCGCCATCCAGCTGTTGCAGGGCGATGCGTTGCGCCGCGCGCGAGCCGGCCGCGATCAAATCCGCCGTCGCCTCGGCCTGGAGAATGTCGAGTTTGCCGTTCAACAGCGCGCGACGCGTGAATTCGCCGGGATGCGCCAGCCGCGCGCCGTGTGCCAGTGCCGCCGCGACAACCGTCGTTGGAACGACGAGGCCGCCGTGTGTGAAGATCTCGATCGAATCTTCTCCGGTGAACGACGCCGGCGCGTCGTAGCGCACGACCACGACCTGATCCAGGGTGGCGCCCGAGCTGTCACGCACGTCGCCCACGACTGCCTGACGAGGGTGGCTTGGCCAGCGCGAGACCATTGCCCGGCCGATGTCGTGGGCGCGCGGTCCACTCAGGCGCAACACACTGAGCGCTCCACGGCCTGGCGGCGTGGCGACGGCGACGATGGTGTCGGCCGCGCCCGTAATCGCACTGGCGGCGGTACCCCCCGTCATTGCGAGGGTCGCGACTCCGTGCCTCCGTGCGGATCGATATTCGTGGCGGCTACACCGCCGAAGGCACGATCTGCGGCGCGTCGCTTCGGGTGATCGCCGACGCGCGTCGCTTCGCGCGTAAGCTCCAGCGTCTCCCCAGGCTCGAGAATTCGCACCGCGGCGCGCAGGTGATGCGCTTCGAGTCGCTCAATGAGTCGGTTGATCGCGTCGTGAGCGCGCGCGGTGATGTGGTGGAACGTGCCCCAGTGGTACGGCACGAATACCCGGCCGCCGAGGCGCTCGAAGAGCGTCAGCGCATCGTCGTGCGTGAGATGGCCTCGGCGAAAGCCTGTCCTCTTCCACCACGGCGCATATCCGATGGGCAGAAGCGCGACGTCGAGTTGTCGGCGCCCCGGCCCGAGCGTCCCGTGAACGAGGTGATGGGTGTCGGGCGTCAGTGCCGTGTCCCCGGCGAAGAAGCAGGTTTCCTCGCCGTCATCGAGCAAATACATGTTCGCATCGCCGCGCCAGCGATCGAAGCCGTATCGGTTCCCACGGTGCGTCGCCAGTGCCGCATGAACGTCAACGCGTCCAATCCGCACCGAACCACCTGGCGCCAGATCCTCCGCGTGCTGGTATCCACGTCGGCGTAGCCACTTCGCGATAACCGGTGGCGCGTATAGCGGAATGTCGCGTGGTAAAATGTCGAGCGAGTCGAATGAGAGGTGGTCGGCGTGCGCGTGCGTCAGCAGCAGCGCATCGAGTCGCGGTAGCTGATCGATCGCGAGACCCGGAGGGCTCACGCGCGGGAGAAAGCCACCGAGCTTTCGGTCGAAGTTTGGATCCGTCAGAAGCCTAACGGTTCCGATTTCGATCAGGAGTGTTGCGTGCCCGATGTAGGTGACCTTCACCGACTCTCCTCGATGCGCGACTATCGCGTCGTCCTACGTCGTTGCGCGGCGACTTCGCAGCGGTGCCGGCGCAGGAGTCGGACCAGCCTTCATTCGCTCTCGCGTCAATAGCAATTGCTGGGGCAAGGCGGCGATGTTCTGCACCGCATAGTAGAGGTTCAAGCCCGACGCAAAATTGAGCAGCACCATCGTCATCACCGCGGGCATCATGTAGCTCATCATCTTCGTCTGCGGATTCGGCGGCGCCGCGCGCATACCGATCCACGATAACGCGAGCATCGAAATGCCCATGAATATCGGCATGATGTAGTACGGATCGCGCAGCGATAGATCGGGCAACCAGAGGAAGTGCACACCCCGGAACTCGATGGTATTTTGGAAAACGAAGAACAGCGCGAACAGCACCGGCATCGGCAGGAGCATGGGGAGACATCCCATGATGGGGCTGAACGGACTCATGCCGTGTTGCTGGTAAAGCTTGACGAGCGCTTCGCGTTGTTTCTCCGGGTCTTCCTTGTACCGCTTCTGCGTTTCGGCCAGTTCCGGCTGGATGCGTTGCATCTTGAGACTGGAGCGCATCGCGCTCTGGTTCAGGGGCCAGAGCAAAAGGCGCACGGCGATACCGAAGATGATCAGCACCCAACCGTACGACACATTGAGGGTCTGCCGGATCCAGAGCAGAACGCGCATGCAGATCGTCGCGAACGGTTGAACGCCCGGGATCCAGCCACCGTACGGATTGACGTTCTCCAGGTCGTTCCCAATTGACCGCAATTGGGTCCACGACTGCGGTCCCGTGTAGAGATCGAGTGCGAATCGTCCGTCCCGGATTGGCTGCACGGCCGTCGCGGTGGCGAGCGGCGCCGTTCTTTCCACGCGCGGACCGCCCTGCAGTGTCCGCCTCCTGCGAGCGGATCGTCGGTGGAAGATCGATCAGCAATTGCGCCGGCGCCGGGCCGCCGGCGCTACCCACTTGGCCGGTGACGTGCGCCAGATAACCCTCATTAGCAAACTGATAACGAAGCGTGATCGGCGGTGAGCCGCTCATGAACGTCACGCCGTCCGGGCTTCGCGCCACGCGAAATGGAATGGTGTCGAGTGACAGCGTGTCGCCGCCCCGGACAATGCGATACCGGAGAAGCGGAGCCATCGAGCTCGCCGCTGGCGATACGGGACCGGCGGCTAGCGTCGCGCGCGGCGGGGCCGTAGCGCGCGTCCGGAGATCGGGATAGGCTGAAAGGACGACGGCCGCCGGCGCGGCGCCGGCTGTGGTGAACATGTACCGCGTCTTCTGATATTCTACGCTCGCGGTGTCAGCACGGACGCGTGCGACGCCTGCTGTAGTGGCGATCGGGGCAGCCACCGGCGCGGGCACAGGCGCGAGTGCCGGCGGCGCCGAGGCCGCGCTCGCCGTAGCGCCGACTCGCGGGCCTGCGGCGACGGTATCGCCCTGCGTGGAGGGTACAGCGCGCCGTCCGCCAAATCCTCGAAACAACATCGGCGTGAGCACGATGACGATCGCGGTGAGAAAAAGCGCCAGGAACGTTCGTCTATCCATGCGGGCGAGTGCCTCTTTTCAACGGCTACGGGACAGGATCATACCCGCCCGGGCGGAATGGGTGACACCGCGCGATGCGCCGAACCGCCAGCCAAGCACCGCGCGCCGCGCCATGCTTTTCGATCGCCTCGATCGCGTACGCGGAGCAACTCGGAAAATAACGACAGGACGAGGGCAGAAGCTGGCCCAGG
>QHUV01000362.1 GCA_003222065.1 Gemmatimonadota bacterium
AGCCCGTGCACTCCGCGTCATCTTCCCGTTTGGTAGTGCGGACCTCGTCGAGGATTCCGATCTGCACCGAGTCGCCGCGACCGATTAGGACTGCCGGCGTCGATCGAATCGTGATCGCTTCCTTCTCGCTGACGGTGTCGGCTCGCGACGAATCGCCGATTACGACGGTCGCGACTTCTGGCGCGGTGCCGCTAATGAGCAGCACCGGACCGAGGCGATTGTCCCACGTCGTGGCAGATGCCGCGCCGGAGGGACCGATCGCGGCTGGCCGAAGCGGCACCGACGAATCAATCGCCGGCGTACTTCGCCGCTGCTCGCAGCCGCCCGCTACCAGGGCCGCGGCTAGTGCGATCAGGGCGTGGCGCTGAATGAGCCACGCGCGCGCGCTCGGGAAGTGAACAGACATCTGGACGGGCAACATGCTCATGCGGCGGAAATGTGGCATCGGTCGTAATTTGGACCCGTCAGTGGACGCGTCAATGAGACGCCACCGGCAGACCCTACGTCACCCGACGTATCCCACAGGTTAAGCGATCTCGCTAAGGTCCTTGCAACACCACGAGGCCTAAGGAATTCACATGGCGCATCCACAGCACATCACGCCCGCCCTGCTCCCCGACGGCGAGATTCGGCCCGTCGTGCGTGCGCCAGGGATCGAGCGATGGAGCTGGGCGCTGTACGATTTCGCCAATACGATTTTTTCGATGAACATCGCCACGCTCTACTTCTCTGTATGGATCGTGGCTGATCTCGGCTCGACGGATCTCGTATATGCCGTCGCGAACGCGGCGGCGTCGGTTCTCATGGTCGTCGCGATACCTGTTCTCGGCGCGATCTCCGATGCGCGGCGTAAACGAAAACCGTGGGTGGTCGGATTCACTCTTGCGTCGTGTATTGGCTGCGTCGCCATTGGCGTGCTTGGTCAAAGGACCTTACCGCTAGTCGGTGAAGGGGTCGTGCATCCGGCGATCGTTCCAGCGGGTTGGCACGCACCCATCGGCATGCTATTGCCCGTTCTCGTCGCGTTCGCGCTGGCCAACTTCGCGTACCAGGCCGCCCAGCCATTCTACAACGCGATGTTGCCCGAGCTTGTGCCCGTCGAGGAGCAGGGCCGGCTTTCTGGGCTCGGTGTGGCCGTCGGCTACGTCGGTTCGATTGTCGGCGTCGCAATGGTGGTGCCGTTTTTCATGGGCGCGCTGCCGATGATTGGAAAGCTGAGCGCCGGCGTGACCGGCACGCTCCACACAATCATACCATTCACGGCGAACGGTGGACGCGTATCCACCTTCGTGCCGACCGGCGTATTGTTTCTCATTTTCTCATTGCCGTTGTTCCTTTTCTGCCGCGATCACAATCCCGCGCCACGCGGCGGTCCGGTCAACTGGCGGAAGGCGTTTCGAGACGTCTCGGAGACAATTACGGCTGCACGGCGCCATCCTGGCGCTTTGCGCTTCATCATTACCTCGCTCGTCTATCAAGACGCGATCGGCACGATCGTGACGTTCATGACGCTGTATGCCGTTCGCGCCGTACACTTCGAGAAGGGTCAGGAAGTGAATCTGTTCATGGTCCTCACGATACCGGCGATTTTCGGCAGCTATTTCTACGGGCATCTCGTGGATCGCATCGGTGCGAAGCGATCACTCACGATCACGCTGTGGATCTGGGTGGCGTTGTTAGGCTGCATGATGGCGGTGACGACGAAGTCAGCGTTCTGGCTCGTCGGCCTCGCCATTGGCCTCAACTTTGGCGGCGTGAACGCGATCGAGCGTCCATTGCTGCTGTCATTGATTCCTGACGTCGAGGCGGGTCGCTATTTCAGCCTCATGCTTCTCTCTGCTCGCGTTGCCGCTGTCATCGGCCCATTGCTCTGGGGTCTTACAACATTGGCGCTCGAGGGGCCTCTCGGAACGAGTATCGCCTATCGTACAGCGGTGCTCGTTGTCGCCGTCATGTTCGTGATCTCGATTTTGATCCTCCGCGGCGTTCCGGATCGCCGCCCGCAGGAACTGCGAGCCGCCTAATGCTATACGCTTTGTTGCGGTCAGTTGCCGGAGTTGCGTTGCGCTGGTTCTACCGGCGCATCGACGTCGAAGGAATGGACCAACTGCCGCGTAACGCGCCGCTCCTCATCGTGGTGAATCATCCGAACGCGCTAGTGGATGCGCTGCTCGTCGGTTGGGTGATGCCACGTCGCATCGTGCTCACGGCAAAAGCAACCCTGTTCGAGAACGCGGCGCTCGCGCGGTTGCTGACATGGATTGGCGTGGTGCCGCTCGTTCGCTCGAGCGACGCTCGCGTTAGGCAAGGAACTTCGAGCATCGATCCGCGACGCAATGTGCGCGCATTCGGCGCCCTCGGCGCCGTTTTGCGTCGTGGCGGTGCGGTGGTGATCTTTCCGGAGGGCATAACTCACGACAATCCGTCCTTGGCGCCGCTTCGCACCGGCGCCGCACGTATCGCCCTCGAAGCGCGCGACGAAGGAAATGTGCGCGGCCTGCACATTGTGCCAATTGGGCTGACGTTCGAGCGCAAGGAGGCACCGCGAACACGCGTTCTCGTTCAAGTTGGGAGCTCGATAGCACTCGATCGTTGGAGAACGACCGGCGATTCGGCGGTGGCTTCGTTGACCGAGGAGATCGACGCGCGCTTGCGTTCGGTTACGCTGAACTTCGACAGCGTGGATGATGCCACTCGCGCCGCGGCGCTCTCGTCGGTCTTTGCGGCATTTCCGCGCGACGAGCCGGAGCCGGTTGCGACGTCTCGGTCGCTCCGAGTCGAAGTCTCGCTTGCTCGCCGGCTCGAAGAGGCGCGGCGAGCGCTCACGCGCGGCACGGACGAGGTCTTACGAGCACGAGCTGATGCGTTGTTGAGTGACCTCGTAACGTTCGAGGAGCGGCTGGCACGTCATTCGGTGTCCCTCGATGACTTAAGCATCTCGGCCGACTCGCGACACGCCGCGCCGTTCGTGCTACGTGAAAGCTGGATCATCGCACTGGGCGGGCCGGTCGCACTCTGGGGCGCGCTGAATCATTGGCTGCCGTTCAATGCGGCGAGATTCATCGCGCGACGATCAGTCGAAAGCGCCGCGGATCCTGCCATGCGTACGATCGTCGCCGGAGCGGCGCTCGTGCTTGTGTTTTATGGGGCGCAAGGCGCGGTTGTCGCGCTCCTGGCCGGCTGGGTGGCCGCGCTGTTTTACGTCGTGAGTCTTCCACTCGCGGCGGACGTAAATTTCCTGTTGCGGGAACGGCTTAGCCGCGCGATCCACCGGGCTCGGACGTATTTGCTCTTTCGCCGGCGACCGAAGCTTCAGGTACAGCTTCGGAGCGAGTTGCAGCGCCTTCGGTTCGAAGCAGTCGAGATCGAGCGTCAGCTTCGCGCCACGGATGTCACCGAGGCGACCGCCTGA
>QHUV01000363.1 GCA_003222065.1 Gemmatimonadota bacterium
AGTCTGCCCATCGTGAATCATACGATTCAGTAGTAAACGCTAGCCATGGTTGCGGCATCTCACTGTGGCCGGCCGGTCCAAGACAGGGTGGCACCCTACGAGTGGCGGTACACAAGGAGGAAACGATGAAGAAGATCATGCTGCTTCTCCTGGTTCCCGCGATAGCGCCTGTCTCGGCGGCGAGTCGCTACTTGGGCGGCTGGGCCGTTGTGACGGTCGACGAGCTGCCAGACTACGCGACGGTGCGCCAGCCCCTCAAGCTCTCCTTCATTGTACGGCAGCACGGGATGCGACCACTCGACGGGCTCCGGCCTCGCGTCGAAGCACGGTCCGGAAAGGTCGACATGTCAGTCGACGCCCTGCCGGTGCTCGGCGCAGGAAGTGGCCGATACGTCGCGACGCTGAGTCTACCGCAGCCAGGCGATTGGACCGTGACGATTCATAGCGGCTTCGGTGCGCAGAGTGAGCCGACGTTGCTGCCCCTGCCCGTCGTCGACTCACGAACCGCACCGCCTCGCGCGTTCTCAGATGCAGATCGCGGACGCCGGCTATTCATCGCGAAGGGATGCTTCACCTGCCACGTGAACACCGAGGTAACGAATGCACAGAGCCTGAGCATCGGCCCGGACCTCACGGGCCGACGCTATCCGGCCGAGCCTCTGGCCAAGTTCCTCGCCCATCCCGATAGCATCCAGTTGACGCGAGTAACGCGCCCCAATTCGTTCAAGATGCCGAACCTGGGACTCACGGAGCGGGAGATCGCGTCTTTGGTGGCGATGATCAATACCGGGCGGCAGGTTTCCGTGCGCTGATACCTTCCGTTGACGCTCAGTCCGTCCGCATTGTCTTCGCTGGATCAATGAGCGTCGCGCGTCGCGCCGGTACGAGCGACGCCGCGAGCACGACGAGAAACAACCCGCTGAGTACGGCGCCGACCGTCAACGGATCGAACGGCGTCACCGCGTAAAGCTGATCACGCATCCGCGACGCGAGCAGCCAGGCGAGTGGTACGCCCGCCAACGCGCCGAGGGCCGCGATGTGCGCACCGTCCCGCAGCGCGAGCCACAACACGCTGCCGGAAGACGCGCCCAGCGCGAGCCGAATACCGAACTCGCGAGACCGCGCTTCTGTCGCGTATGCACCGACGCCATACACGCCGACCGCCGACACGACGAGCGCCACGAGCGCGAACGCGAGCATGAGCTGCAACTGCAACCGACGCTCCGCGATCGCCGGCGTGTTCCGCCGAAACTCTTCGAGAGTTCTCATGCCGATCACGGGTAACGTAGGGTCGACTCCTTTGATCACCTGACGAACGGTCGCGCCGAGCGTGGGTGGATCTTCAACTGCGCGGACGACGACCGTGCCGCCTCCACGCCAGTGATCCTGCCGTTGCGAGGTGTAGATCGACGGCAACGGAGCCTCGGTCGACCCCGACCCCATGCGAACGTTACCGACAACGCCAACGATCGTGACCCACGGCTGCGTCGGCCCCATCCTGACACGCGCGCCGATGACGCCGCTGTTCGGCCACAATTGTTTCGCGAGGTCGGTGCTGACGATGGCGACTGGCGGTGCGCCGACACGATCGGTCTCCGCGAATGCGCGGCCTCGCAGCACTGGGATGCCGAGCGCGGCGAAATAGTCGTCCGACGCCGTCGAGTACCGTACGTCGGGAAGTCGTCCGCTCGCGACAGGACGGCCTTCTATCTCGAGCCCGGCACTGGTGGCCTGTCCGCTCAGTGGCACGCTCCCGCCGCCGACAGACACCACACCAGGTAGGGCGCGCAGTTGCTCGTAAAGCGAGGCCCAAAATACATCCTGTTCGGCGTCGGTCCGCGGCCGCGTGTATTGAATCCGGAAGGTGAGCGCGTGTTCGGTGTCGTACCCGAGGTTGATCACGGACAACCGCTGCAGCGTTCGCAGGAATAGACCGGCCCCGACGAGGAGCACGACCGATACAGCGACCTGACCGGCGACGAGGCCGAGGCGCAAGCGACGGTTCGCGCGCGATAGCGACGCGCGGCCGGAGTCGCGGCGCAAATCGCTGCCCAACGTGCGCGTCGCGCCCAGGGCGGGGACGAGCGATGCGACGAACCCCGTTGTGATGGCAGCGGCAATCGCGAACATCAGCACGCGCGGCTCGAGGGCGAACGTGGTTCCGACGGGAAGCGCGGTCATCGCGATGCGGCGAAGTGCACCGATGCCAAGCTGCGCGAAAACGAGACCGAGCGCGGTACCGAGCGCCGCGAGAACGCTCCCCTCGGCGAGAAATTGCCTGACGAGTCGATATCGTCCGGCGCCGAGCGCGACACGCACCGAGAGTTCGTGGCGGCGGGCAATGGCGCGCGATAGGAGAATGCCGGCGACGTTCGCGCAGGCGATGAGCAGCACGAACGCGGCGGCGCCCATGAGGACGAGCAGGCGAGGCCGCGCCTCGCCCGAGAGAGCGGCGCGTATCGGCACGACGCGCGTGTCGATCCCGCTGAACGAGCGCGGAAGCTCGGATTGCAGCGCGCGCATCACGCGTTCGACGTCCGCTTGCGCGGTCTGCATCGAAACACCGGGCCTCAGCCGCGCGAAGAGCCGGAGGAAGCGGACCTGCGCGTTGTTCGGATTGGCGAGAATGCCGGACAGGTCGCGTGGAGCGAGAAACTCCGCCTGCTCATAGGTCGGCACGCGAAACCCCGGCGGCATGACGCCGATCACCTCGTGGCGACGGCCATCGAGCTCGATGGTGCGCCCAACGACGGAGGAGTCGGCATGGAAACGACGTCGCCAAAGGTCATCGAGCAGGACTACGACTTCACTGCCGGCACCTGACTCGTCTTTCATCCCGAACGGTCGGCCGATCGTGACTCGCGACCGCAGTACGTCAAAGCCATTTGCAGTGATACTGGCGCCGGCGACCTGCTCGGGATCGCCCTCGGTGATGATGTAGTTGCCGTTTTCGACGGCGACGATTCCCGAGAAGGAGGCCGTGCGTTCGCGAAGGGCGACGAGCGCCAGCGCGCTGTGTCGGGCATACGGTCGGACGCCTCCACCCTCCACGGGCTGCAATTGCACGAGCGTTTCCTCGTTGCCGTACGGCAGGCGACGCAGCAGCATGGCGTGCACGACGCTGAACACCGCGGTCGTCGCGCCTAACCCCAGTGCGAATGTCAGCAAGACGACCGCCGTCACGCTGGGCGTTCGGGCCAACGTCCGCGCAGCGATGCGGAGGTCCGACGCAAGTTCCTCGACCCAGATGAGGACACGGACGCGTCGATTCGCGGCGGCGTCCTGAGAATTCGCGTACCGCTCCGCGCGGCTCACGTCGCCGAACTCGTCGAGGGCCCGGCTGCGGGCGTCGTCGGGGTGCACACCCTGCGCGATGAGGTTCGCCGTGCACTCGTCGATCCATGCGTCGAGCTCCGCGCGGTTGTCGGTCGCGATGCGCTGCCGGCTTCTCGAACCCATAATGGGATCATGCATCGACCCGTCCTCCCTTCAACGCGAGCACGCGCGCGACGGCAGCCGCATAACGCTTCCACCCGTCGGTTTCCGCGGCAAGCCGGGCGCGTCCGTCCGGCGTGAGACTGTAGATACGCACACGCCGCTTCGTCTCGGACGTACTCCACTTCGATCGAATGAGCCGTTTTCGCTCGAGGCGATGCAGACCCTGGTACAACGCGGAAATGCGTTGAGCCTGCCGGATCCGCGGCTGAGATGAGTATTTACAAAATGGCCTGCCGCTCCCGGCAGGCCATTGTCCTCTCGGTGCGGCAGCGCGGCTACGGCGCCACTGTGAACCGTCCGATGCGGTTCCCGTCCGTTTGCGTCAGCCAAATGGCACCGTCGGACGCCCGGCCAATTCCCCAGGGTCCCCCTTTCACGCTCTGCACCTCGGTGATCAGGCCGGCGGGCGTGATCTGGGCGAGCTGGCCGGCGCCGTACTCGGTGAACCAGAGATTGCCATCAGGTCCGGCTACGATATCCCGCGGTTGGGCGCCGCTCGCGAGTGAAAACTCCGTCACGGCTCCAGACGGAGTGATGCGGCCAATGCGACTGTCGAATGGGAAAGGCTCCTTGAACCACAGATTCCCGTCTGGACCCGCCGTGATGCGATCCGGACTACCCGTCACACCCGCAAACTCTCTAATGCTGCCTGACGACACCTCGATGCGGCCGATCTTGTTGGCATTGAACTCCGTGAACCAGAGCGCACCGTCCGGCCCTGTCGTGATGCCATGCGGGTTGGCGCCAGCCGTCGGAACGGTGAAGAAGGTGAACACGCCCGACGGTGTCAACCTAACGACGGCGTTCCGCGTATTCTCCGTGAACCAGAGATTCCCGTCAGGCCCGCTCGTAATACCCTGCGGAACAATGCTACAACCGCCGCCAGGGGCGCAGCCGGCACCGAACGTTTCGAATTGGCCGTCGGTGCTCACCCGGCCGATCGCGTCGGGGAAGCCGTTAGGCATGGTGAACCAGAGTGCCCCGTCTGACCCCGCAACGATGTCGTCCGGAGAGCCGGCTGTGGGGTCCGGAAGCGGAAATTCCGTGATCTTTCCCTTGGCATCGACGCGGCCAATCTTGCCATTGTCGAACTGTGATTCGGTGAACCACATTTTGGCGTCGGAGCCCAAGGCTATGTGCAGCGGTTGACTGTTCTTGGTCGGAACCGTGAACGATCTGAACTGCCCTGACGCGATCGCGAATGAGGGCTCTGGAGGCTCTCGTGTCGCTGTCGGAGATGAGACGCGCTCGCATGCCGACGCTGCTAGTGCGACGCAAAAGGCGACGAGTGCCAATCTCGTATTCATCAGTTGCCTCCAACTGGAAAGCGGTCGACGAGGAATACCGCGGCAGTCCTAATCGTTCACGGAGCGGCTCGCTTCGCGATGCCGTGCGCGAGGAGCGATGTGGCTTCGAATGTGGCTGCGCTCTGCGTACCGATCGCGTAGCTTGGAGCAGCCCCATCCATCCACCTACCTCGCCAACCGGAGCACCAACATCCATGAGACGCTCGCTCGCCGTCACACTGATCGCGACCACGGCGGTACTGGCTTGCAAGACAGACCGTGCGCCTGCCACCGATACGACGGCAAGGACTGCCGCCGGCCAACCGACCGCCGCGGCCCCTGTTCACGACGCGGTGATCATCACGAGTCCCGCCAAGGGCGCGACGACCGGCACGGACGTCACCGTGACGATGCGCGCAACGGGAGTGACGATCGCCAAGGCGGACGGAGCGAAGGTCGACGGCGTTGGGCATTACCATCTCTTCCTCGACACCATTCCGACGCCTGACAACATTCCCATCCCGCCGACGTCGGCAAAGATCGTCCATATCGGCACCGGCGACTCCACGTTCACGTTCAAGGGATTGGCGCCGGGGCAGCATCGAATCATCGCGGTGATCGGCTACGGCAATCATTCGCCGATGCCGGCAGGACGTGATACCGTCACCTTCGTCGTGAAGAAGTGACGTTACGGCGCGCCGGTCCAACGCGTCGCGAAGCGATCATTCAGCTCGCCGCTCTCCTTGCCGTTCCGCTCCCGCGGCTGAAGTTCGCTGCAACGGATCCGCTCGACGGCACCATCGCGGACTATCAAGCGGGACGCCGTCGAGGCGAGTGGACCGCTGCCGAAGTCACGACGCGCGCGCTCGAGCGCTGCCGCGCCGAGGGGATGAGATGGCACGCCATCGACTGGTTGTCCGACACCGCGATCGCCGAAGCACGCGCCGCCGACGCACGCCTGCGTGCTGGACGGACGCATGGTCGCCTCGATGGAGTCCCGGTCTTCGCCAAGGCCATCTACGACATGAATGGCTCGCCGACCACCGGCTCGAGCGCCGAGTGGGCGCGACTCTTTCCAACTCCCGTTAGGCGCGACGCGCTCGAGATCGCGCGACTTCGCGCGGCCGGTGCAATCGTTCTCGGGAAGTCAGCGGCCGACGACTTCGCCTACCGCGGCAACGGCACGAGCAGCCACACCGGACAGGTGCTCAATCCGTACGATCCCACGGGCACGCGCACGCCCGGAGGCTCGAGCGCGGGCTCGTCGGTCGCGGTCGCGGATGGAATGGCCTTCGCCGCGTTAGGCACGGATGACGGCGGATCCAACCGCATTCCGGCGCAGTTCACCGGGATCGTCGGGATGAAGCCGACCTTCGGGCTCGTGCCGCGCACGGGAGTGATTCCGACGTGGCCCTACCTCGACACCCACGGCCCGGTCGCGCGCTCGGCGGCGGACGCGGCGCTCCTTCTCGCCGCCATCGCTGGAGAGGACTCGTCGGACCCGCTCGCGCTCACCAGCGCTTTTGACGGCGCGCCGTTCGCGACGCTGCACGAGGATGCACTCTCCGGTGTGCGCCTCGGTCTCGTCGAGGCGCACGTCCCGCGCGGCGAGATGAGCGCCGAAGCGGTTGCCATCTGGGACCGCGCGTTAGGCGACTTACGCGCCGCGGGCGCGACGGTCGAGCCTTTCACCCCCGCGGTCACCCTCGCCACCTTTCGCGAAGAGTTTGCCGCCGCGGCGAGCGAACGCGGTGATGTTCCGGTGGACCCGAAGTCGCCGGCGCCGACCGCCAACGCCCTTCTTCGATACTTCGCCGGAAGAACCGATGACCCACGCCGCGCGATGCGCCTGGGATACGCGGCGTATCGGACGTTCTACGACGTGCTCCCGCCAACGTTCGAGGAGTGCGTGCCACTCCTCGATCAGCCGATGACGAGCGACGCGGCCGGTCGCTCCTTCGCTCGCTCACGCGCTACCGTCGTTGCAAAGCTCGCGGACTCCCTGCGCGCGGCGGGCGTCACGGCGATGGTCTATCCGACGATGCCCTTCAATGCGCCGCGCGCCGTCGATCCTTGGCCGAAGATTCGAACTGCGCTCGCCTACGGCAACTGGCTCGGACTGCCCGAGGTGTCCATCCCCGCCGGTTTGGGCGCTGACAGAATGCCGGCGATGAACCTCTCGATCGTCGGGCTGCCGGGCACGGACGCGCGGATGCTGGCGTTGGCACACGCGTACGAGCGACAGTCACGGCGGTTCGTGCCGCCGCCCCGCGGGCTCTGAGCTGGGATCGAGGTCGGCGCACCGAATCGAGATCGCGACGTCGCCTAACGAACCCAGCCGAGAGCCAGCCAGTTGAGAGCGATCAGCAGCGAGCCCCTTTGTCATCCTGAGGGAGCGCAGCGACCGAAGGATCTGCTGTTGTGCAACGAGGAGCGTGGAGCGCGCGCAGTGCGCGCGCGACACCAAATAAGCGACGTGCTGTGAGCGCAAGCGAACCAGATC
>QHUV01000364.1 GCA_003222065.1 Gemmatimonadota bacterium
AGTCAATCGGTTCCGCGAATGCGCGCCACGCGCGTCTTGCTTGACACACCCCTTCGCACTGGTAGTTTTCGTTCAATGGCCGAGCGTAACGTGCAGCTCGTTTTGCACTACGACGGTGCTCGATTCAGCGGATGGCAGCGGCAGCCCGACCAGCGCACCGTTCAGGGGGTCGTGGAGCAGGCACTCGAGCGATTGTGTGGAGCGCCGGTTCCGGCACTCGGCTCAGGACGAACCGACGCCGGCGTGCACGCGAGAGGTCAGGCGGTCGGTGTGCACCTTCCCGAGCGCTGGGATACCGTGCGAGTGCGACGCGCACTCAACGCGATCTTGCCCGACGATGTATGGGTCGCTGCCACCTTCGAGATGCGTCCGGAGTTTCATGCCCGCTACAGCGCCGTCTCGCGGCGCTATAGTTACTACATCGGTACGGACGACGAAGCACGGTCGCCGTTTCGACGGCCACGTGAGCATCCGATCGACCGGCCGCTTGATCGAGCGAAGCTCGATCAAGCGGCATCGATGCTTGAAGGCGATCACTGCTTTCGCGCCTTCGCTGTGCTCGGAACGGCGCCTGCTCACGACGATCATCGCTGCACCGTTCGAACGGCTCGATGGCATGACCGGCCTGGTGGGCTGTTATTCGAAATCGAGGCGAATCGCTTTCTGCATCACATGGTGCGATTTCTCATCGGCACGATGATAGACGTGGCGACGGGCCGGCGGCCGTTGGGCGACATCGGCTCGCTGCTCGCGGCGGCTGATAACAGTGATGTCTCTGTTCCGGCGCCAGCTCATGCGCTGTTTCTCGACCACGTTGCATACCCACGCGAGCTGTACCTCGGGGAATCATGAAGATTCTTCTCGCGAGCGCCGATCTCGACGACATCACGTGGGCGGCGGCAAATGGGTTTCTCGACGGCGTAATGACGACGCACGCGCTTCTCCGCGAGCAAGAGCGCGACGAGCGCGAGCAACTCACGGAGATCTGTCGCCTGGTCGACGTGCCCCTGTATGTCACCGCCCATGCCGTCGATGGCGAGGATGCGTACCGCGACGGCAAGGAGCTCTCGCGACTTTCGGATCAGATCATTGTTCAGATTCCACTCATCGAAGACGCCATCGGCGCCGTGCGCCGACTTGCCAACGACGGCGTGCGCGTGGCCAGTCTGCTCGTCTTCAACGCCGCGCAAGCGATTCTTGCCGCGAAAGCCGGCGCGTGTTGCGTCGTCACCCCAATCGACCATCTCGATCAGGTCGGTCACAGCGGTGTCGAAACAGTTCGCGATCTGCGTGCGGCCTTCGACGCCTCCGGTACGGAGTGTGACATCATCGCCTTGCGGCCGACGACGGCGATGCAGTTCGCCGAATGTGCGCTCGCGAAGGCCGATGCCGTCGCCGTTGGCGCCAACATTCTTCGACATCTTCTCGTCCACCCATTAACCGATCGCGGGATCGATCAATTTCTGAGCGAGCTCGCGCGCCATCACCCAGCATGGACCACGGCATGAATCGCGGCGCACGCGGTGTGAAGCTGCTCGCGATGCTTTCAATGGCCACTGCGTGCGGGCAAACCCGCGAGTCGCAGGCGGCACCCTCTCAGGCGCTGGCGGCGAACAAATCCGCAACCGTCAGTCCATCTCGCCGCACGGCAATTACCGAAGCCGTGGCGCGCGTGGCGCCCGCCGTCGTCACCGTCCAGACAGAGATTCTGCAGCGCGTTGCCCCGGACCCGTTCGATTGGCCCTTCGGTGGCGAGCAGTCGCAGCAGCGATCGGCCGGCCTCGGAACAGGCTTCATCATCCGACCAAATGGAGTAATCGTCACGAATGCCCACGTCGTCGCCGGTGCAACCGACGTCTCCGTCATGTTGCGCGACGGAAAGACCTTCCCGGCCAAGCTTCTCGGCGCCGATGAGACCAATGACCTTGCGGTAATCAAGATCAACGCGACGGGACTACCCGTGGCGAAGATCGGCAACTCGGAGAATCTGCTCATCGGCGAATGGGCAATCGCCATCGGTAATCCCTATGGCTTTCTTCTCGGCAACTCGGAGCCGAGCGTGACGGCCGGCGTGATCAGCGGCACGGGACGCAACCTCGTGGCGCGCGGCGAGGGCTCTGCGGCTTACTTCGACATGATTCAAACCGACGCGTCGATCAACCCAGGCAATTCGGGTGGGCCGCTCGTCGACGCTGACGGCGAGGTTGTCGGCGTCAACAGCTCGATCTATTCCACGAGTGGCGGCTCGATCGGCATCGGCTTCGCGATTCCCATCAATCGGGCTGCCCGGGTGGTCGACGATCTTCTCGAGCACGGAGCCGTTAGGCGGCCGTGGATCGGTGTCAAGCTGCGCGTCAGTGGCGCCAACAACATTCGCGCCGCAATTACGACCGGCGCCGTCGTCGCGGCCGTCGTGCCCGGTTCGCCCGCGGCGAACGCGGGACTCCAGCCTGGAGACGTCATCCTCCAGGAAGGCAATCGACCGGTCCGCAATCAGTTCGACTGGGAGGCCGCGCTGCTCGACCTCCGCGTCGGTCAACCGGCGAATCTTCGCGTGCGACGCGGTGGGCGGGAGCTCACGGTACAGGTGCCGGTGGCCGATCAGCCCGAGGTCACGGCGCCGAAGGTTCAAGTGCTGCGCGAGCTCGAGCTCGTGACCGTGACACCGGCAATTCGTGCCGAGCGCAACCTGCGCTCCTCCCAAGGCGCGCTGGTATTCAACGTCAGCGATCGAGTCGCTAACGATCTGAACATCCAGCGCGGCGATGTGATCGTACAGATCAATCGCACGCGCATTGGTTCGGCGGAAGACGCGGCGAAGGCGCTGAATTACTACGGAGGGCGTGGACCCATCCGCATGTTCCTCGAGCGCGACGGGCAGATTTACATCACGGACTTCATTATACGATGACGCCGTCTCCCGCGGAGACCTATTCGTCGCCGCTTGCGGAGCGCTACGCGTCGCGCGCAATGGTGGAGATCTGGTCGCCGCGTACCCGTTATGGGCAATGGCGGCGCCTCTGGCTGGCGCTCGCCGAGGGTGAACGTGCGCTCGGCGTGCCGATACCTAACGAGGCGATCGAACAGATGCGCGCGCACCTCGACGATATCGACTTCAACGCCGTCGCCGCGTATGAGCGGCGTAAGCGCCACGATGTCATGGCGCACATCGACGCCTTCGCCGACGTCGCGCCCGCGGCGCGCCCATTCATTCATCTGGGCGCGACGAGCGCGTACGTCACCGACAATACCGACTTGATCCTGATGCGACGCGGCCTCGAGCTCTTGCGCGTCAAAGCGCTGCGCGTGCTTCAGGCCCTCGGCGGCTTCGCTCGCGAATGGCGTGATGAGCCGACGCTCGGATCGACTCACCTGCAACCCGCGCAGCCGACCACGGTCGGCAAGCGCGCCACGCTCTGGATGCAGGATCTCGTGCTCGACCTCGGCGACATCGACTATCGCATCGATACGATGCCTTGTCGCGGTGTGAAAGGGACCACCGGCACGCAGGCGAGCTTTCTGACGCTGTTTGATGGCGATCACGAGCGTGTGCGCCAGCTCGATCAGTACGTAGCACGATCGATTGGATTCAAGACCTCGATTCCGGTCTCCGGACAGACGTACACGCGAAAGCTCGACGCTCAGGTGCTCGCGGCCGTTGCCGGCGTGGCGGCGAGCGCGGCGAAATTTGCCAGTGATCTTCGCGTCCTCCAGGCCGTCGGTGAGATCGAGGAGCCGTTCGAGGAGGAACAGGTTGGCTCGTCCGCGATGGCGTACAAACGCAATCCGATGCGCTGCGAGCGGATCAATTCCCTCGCCCGCTTCGTTCTCAGCCTCGAGCCTAACGCCAATCAGACGCACAGTGTGCAATACTTCGAGCGTACGCTC
>QHUV01000365.1 GCA_003222065.1 Gemmatimonadota bacterium
TGGTCGTCGTTAGGACTTGAGCCACTCGGCGACGCCGCCGTGGCGCGAGCAGGCGCCGCGATGCGTTGCCGCGTGCGAGTAGGTGCCGTCCTTGCACTTCGCCGTCGCGTTCGTCGGGTCCGTGTTGACCGCCGTCGTCCGCGCTGGACTTGCCGGCGGGGTGGTCCGCGGCGCTGGTGCCACGGTCGCCGCCGGAGCCGTCGCCGTCTTGCGCGATTCCTTGACGTCGGACGCGACGACGTCGCTCGTCGCCTTCTCCGCGGCCTTCGTCGACTTTCTGGATTTCGTCGGTTTCGCGGCTGACTTCGTCTCTTTGACGTCGGCTTTGGCTTCCGCCTTGTCCGTCTTCGCGGACTTGGACACGGACTTCGACGCCTTTGCCGTCTTCTTGGCGACGCCGCCGTGACCGGAGCAAGCGCCCCTGCCCGTTGCCGCGGAAGTCGTTCCGTCCGCGCACGTCGTCGCAGCCTGTGCCTGCAGGGCAAATGGCGCGACGGCGACAGCGACGGCAAGTACTAACGAGCGATACGAGAGAATTCGAAGCATCATGGGCCTCGGTGGGTTGAGATTCGTTAGATCAGACCGCGGGAGCACTGCCGCCGTCACCCTTTGGGCTCGGCAGGAGAATGCTGAGACAGGTCGGACCACCCTCTGCCTTGCGAAGCTCACTCAGATCGATGACCTCGACGGACAGATCACGAACGCGTAAGGCGTGAGCAGTCCGGGGGAACCCGCTCGCCATAACGACGTGATCCTCGAGGAACAACACACTCGCCCCCCAGGCCTCCGATTTCTCGACGGGGAGGATGGTCATCCCAGGAAACGGACGTACGTCCACCCACTTGGTATTTGCGAGCAGGGTGTCGCCGCCGACGAACGAGCACGCAGACTTGAGGTGCAGCGCACCGGACACCGACACCGGAATCACTTCGTACTCGTAGGGGTCGAGCAGCCGACGCAACTGATCGACGGCGGCAGCGTTGGTTCGACGCGAGAGGCCGACGAATACACGACGACCGACGCGCAGCACATCGCCGCCATCGAGTGTGGCCGGCGGCGTGAGGCACTTTACGGGGAGGAAGCGGCTCAGTGCCTCCTCCACTGTCAGTGATTCACCGGCGCGACTCGCGGCGCCCATTGGCGCGAGAATCGCCAACTCGTCGAGCGCGATCGCCGCGTCCTCGACGAACACGGCGTCAGGCTGGTCGTCGAGCGTCGGGAGGCGCACTATGTGCCAGCCGAGGGAGGTGAGGAGTGATTCGTACGTCGCGTGTTGTTGGCGCGCGCGGTCCAGATCGATTGGCGCGCGCTCGAGATATGTGAGCTCGCATCGTACAAGGCTGGCGCTGACGGCGCGCGTGAGGGCGATTCGTGACACACGGGAAAGGTGCTAGGTGTTAGATGCTAGATGCTAGATGCTAGATGATGAGCCCCTAGCCCTTAGCACCTATCACCTAGCACCTTGAGTTAGACTCACTGCAATCAAAATCGTCGATTCGAGGCAGGATGGGCACGACTAACACTCGACAGCATCACCGCCATCGCGATCGGTTCATCCAGGCGATCGCGGTATTCAAGTTTCTGAAAGCGATTCTCTTCCTGCTTGCCGCACTCGGCGCCTTGGGGCTCATGCAGGAGAGCATCGCCGACAGCGCACGTGAATGGGCTTCCGATCTCGCCTTTACTAGCGGACAACGCCTCGTCCCCCAGGTAATCGCGCTGCTCACGGGGCTCAGCCGGTCGAAGATTGGCGCGTTGGGGATCGTCGCCCTGTTCTATGCGACGCTCTTCGCGACGGAAGGCATCGGACTCTGGCGTGAGCGGCGGTGGGCCGAGTATCTGACGGTGATCGCGACCGGCTCGCTGATCCCATTCGAGATCTGGGAGGTCTTTCGTCATCCGACGCCGATACGCTTCGCGGTTTTGGCCGCCAACGTCGTCGTTGTGCTCTATCTCATCTACCGTTTGCGCCGGCCGCGTCGCGACATCACGGGTGCGACGCCGGTGCCTAACGTTGCTCAGGTGGGGGAGCCGGAGCAGTCGAGAGTTGGATGACGTCGTAGTACGTCTGGATCTTTCCGTCGTCGACGGCCTTGAGCACGTCGAGGATCGGCGAGAGCATCGTCGTCGAGCGCGGACCCGGAGTGCCTGACGAGGGATCGCGGAATCCCATGTAGTTGAACACGGCACGAATAAAAACGCTCTTTGCGTCGAGGGGCAGCGTCGCCACATTCGCGAAGAATCGCTTCCAGTCGTCCGCCTGCTGGAAGAGATACTGCTCGACGTTCGACGTGTAGAACGCCGTGACCGTCGCGCCGTGCTGCTTGAGGTAGGTGCCAACGGCCTTCAGCGCCTTGTCGCCCGCGAAATCGCCGACTATCGGAAGGATGAGATTGCTCACCTCGAGATCGCGGAGCGCACGATAGTTGTCCTCGGTCGCGAGATAGCTGCGGTGCATTCCGAGCGCGTCCGATTCCGTCATGAGCTCGGCGTAGCTCGGCATGCGTCGGCCGAAATAACCGGCGCGGCCCTGCCGCCCGGACGCGAATGAGTAAGTGAGATCGGGACCGGCATTGAAAAAGGCGTCGTAGACGTACGTGATCGAGCTCAGATCATCGGCCGTCAACGCGAAGCGATGTCGCATGACCAGTTGATCCTTGATCGTCGCCAGGTTCCTGCGATAGAGAACGCTGTCGGAGGGCGCGGCGAGAAAGGCCTGCATCAGCCCCGGCGCGCCAGTCGTATCGGAGAGCCCGGCCGGCTTGGGACGGGAGAAAAGCAGCGCGACGAAATCCGCGCGCGTTGGCGAGAGCTCGATCACCGCCTTGTACATGAGATGCTCGAGCATGTTCTGGCGGCGGATGTCGGTGATGATCGCCATCCGCGGCTTCAGCGCGACGATGTAGGTGAAGTTCTGATCGGGGCCGACGCCGAGATAGACGCCGCCCGACGCATGGGATTTCTGTAACTCAGGGACGACGTACTGAAATGTGGTTTCGTTGGAGACGAAATTGTCCGAGCGAAAGTAGCCACCCGCTTCGGATAGGTCGCCGATCAGCCGCCAGAACTCGTCATCCGACAGGCGATTCGGCAGCGACTGCGCGCGCGCGGGCGCGGTGTACGCGAATGACAGCGCCGCAATGGCGGCGATCTTTCCTATCCTGCGCATCATCGTAGTATGCATCGGCGGATGACAGGGCGTCATGCCGGAAACCCCAGGTTCTTCCCTCTCGACGCGACCTTCGCGCGCGTGTAGAACTTCACGCCTTCCATGCCGTGCACGTGCGCATCCCCGAAGAGCGAGTCCTTCCAGCCGCCGAACGAGTAGTACGCCATCGGCACGGGAATCGGCACGTTGATGCCGACCATGCCGACCTGAATCTCCGTCTGGAATCTCCGCGCGGCGCCGCCGTCGCTCGTGAAGAGCGCGACGCCGTTCGCGTACGGGCTCGCGTTCACGAGCTCCACGGCCTCGTCATACGTCGACGCGCGCACGACCGACAGCACAGGCCCGAAGATCTCGTCCCGATAGATCGACATCTCGGGCCTTACGTGGTCGAAGAGACACGGACCGAGGAAGAATCCGTCGCCATTGCGTTCGACGTCGCGTCCGTCCGCGACCAGCGTCGCGCCCGCGTCGACGCCCTCCGCCACGTACCGCGTAACGCGCTCGAGGTGCTGCTTCGTCACGAGCGGCCCCATGTCGACGTTCGGGCGCATGCCGTCGCCGACGTGAATCGCGCGCATTCGCTCGCGCACGAGCGGCACGAGGCGGTCCGCGGCGTCGCCGACGGCGACGAGCACCGAGATCGCCATGCACCGTTGCCCCGCCGAGCCGAACGCGGCGTTCACCGCCGAATCGGCGGCGAGCTCGAGATCGGCGTCGGGAAGGACGACCATGTGGTTCTTCGCGCCGCCTAGTGCCTGTACGCGCTTGCCGGCGCGCGTACCCGTCTCATAGACGTGGCGCGCGACCGCTGTCGAGCCGACAAAGCTCACGGCGGCGACGTCCGGATGGGTGAGCAGCCGGTCGACGGCAACGCGGTCGCCGTGCACGACATTGAACACGCCGTTAGGCAGACCGGCCTTCTGCCAAAGCTCGGCGATGAGTAGCGACGGCGACGGATCCCGCTCCGAAGGCTTGAGGACGAAGCTGTTGCCCGACGCGACGGCGATGGGAAACATCCACATCGGGACCATCACCGGGAAGTTGAACGGCGTAACGCCGGCGACGACGCCGAGTGGTTGTCGCAGTGAGTAGCTATCGACGCCGGTGCTGACGTTCTCGGAGAACTCACCCTTGAGCAGTTGCGGGATGCCGCACGCGAACTCCACGACCTCGAGACCCCGCTGCACCTCCCCGCGCGCATCGGCGAGCACCTTGCCATGTTCGCGCACGATGAGACGTGCAAGATCATCCGCGTTTTGACGTACGAGCTCGCGGAAGGCAAAGAGAATAGTCGCCCGCTTGTTGAGGCCCGTGCGGCTCCAGCCTTCGAAAGCATTCAATGCCGCGGCGACGGCGCGGTCGACGTCCGCCGCGGCCGCGAACGGAACCTCGGCGGACGCTTCGCCAGTCGCCGGATTGTAGACCGTGCCGGCGCGATCGGAGCTGCCGTGGTCGCGCACGCCGGCGATCCAGTGGTCGAGACAGAGCATATCGGACTATTCTGCGTTTGGCCGGCATTGTCAACGAGGCTCGTATATGTTGGTGCTGGTGCGGCAGGTTACGTCGGAGGATATCCATGGGAGAGCGGGCTGGTCGAGCATGTTCCAAGTGCGGAGCGCTGATGGATGAGGGGTTCATTCTCGACAACACGTACGGCGCACGCGTCCAAAGCGAGTGGGTCAGGGGCGCGCCGGAGCTGAGCCGCTTGACTGGCGTGAAGCTCAAGGGGAAGGAGCATCTGCCGGTGACGACCTTTCGGTGCCAAGCATGCGGCTATCTAGAATCGTACACTTCCACTGCCTAACAACGGATGACGGATCATCTCGAGCAATCGCGACGCGATTTTCTCGCCGCGTCCGCGCTGGGTCTCCTCGGCATGGCGACACTGAGATTCAGCGACTCCGAGCTGCTTTACGTCGGGACGTACACCGAAGGCGGTCGCACCGACGGCATCTATCTCGTTAGGTTCGACACGCGCTCCGGAGAGCTGCGTCAAGTCGGCGCGGTGAACGCCGGCGAGAATCCGTCATTCCTCGCCATCCATCCGAATGGCCGCGTGCTGTACGCGGTGAACGAGGTCGAGAAACGCGACGGCAAAGCGACCGGCGGGGTGAGCGCCTTCGCCATCGCCGGCGAGTCGGGGAGCCTAACGCGAATCAACGAGCAGTCGTCGGAGGGAGGCGCGCCCTGCTACGTGAGCGTGGATCGCCGGGGACGCGTCGTGCTCGTGGCGAACTATGCCGGCGGCAACGTCGCGCTCCTTCCGATTCAGAAAGCCGGCGGCCTCGCGCCGGCGACGAACGTCGCGCAGCACCAGGGCACCGGGCCTAACGCGGAACGCCAGGAGGCAGCGCATGCTCACAGCATTGTCACCGATCCATCCAATCGCTTCGCGCTCTCCGCGGACCTCGGCATCGACCGCGTGATGCTCTACCGGCTCGACGCCGAAGGCGGCGAGCTTCACCACGTAGAAAGCGGCGATGCGCATCTGCGCCCCGGCGCGGGGCCGCGCCACTTGGCATTTCATCCGAAGCTGCCGCTGGTGTTTGTCGCGAACGAGCTGGACTCCACCGTGACCACCCTCCGTTTCGACGGCGACCGCGGCGCGCTGACTCCACTCGCCACTGTGTCGACCTTGCCGGCAGGATGGACCGGGACGAACTATCCGGCCGACATCCACATCGCGATGTCCGGCCGTACGCTTTACGTCTCGAACCGCGGCCACAACAGCATCGCCGTGTTCTCGGTTGCGCCGGCGACCGGCGTCCTCGCGCTCTTGCAGACGATCCCCACGGAGGGGGACTGGCCGCGCAACTTCAGCCTCGACCCGACCGGTCGATGGCTGCTCGTGGCCAATCAGAAGTCCGGCTCTGTCGTCGTCTTCGCACGCGATCGGGACAGTGGCCGGCTGACTCTGACGCAGCGCCGGCTCGCACTGCCGAGTCCAGTCTGTCTGCGTTTCCGCGCGCACGCAGGGGTGACGGCTTGACCGTCTACTTCCTCTCTATTCGGACGAGGCGCGTTAGGCTGGTGCCCTCGGGCACGGTTGCATCCGCCGGCGGGTTGTAGAGCTCCGTCGCGTTGACGGGTCGGGACCAAGTCTGCACCGGCATCGGAAGATCCGGAACCACCCACTCGTCGCGCTCGTACACGAGGCTGCCGTTCCGGTCGCTCGTCCAGAGCCGGCCCGCCGCGAATGTGCCCGCCGGCACGG
>QHUV01000366.1 GCA_003222065.1 Gemmatimonadota bacterium
GACGACTATCCTGATTACGCCGAGCGCGTGGCGGAGGCGATCCGCGAGGGGCGAGCGGAGCGCGCGGTGCTCATCTGCGGCAGCGGTGTTGGCGCCTCCGTCGCCGCCAACAAATTCACGGGCATTCGGGCGGCGTTATGTCACGATACCTTTTCGGCGCGCCAGGGTGTGGAAGACGACTCGATGAACGTGCTGTGTCTGGGGGCGCGAGTCGTCGGGCCTTCACTCGCCGAAGAGCTCGTGCGCGCCTTCCTCAAGGCACAATTCTCCGGGGCCGAGCGTCATCTGCGCCGCCTCGCGAAAATTCTCGGTTTCGAGAAGCAGGCGTCGCGCGTCTAGCGACGCTTGCCTAACGACCGGCGCCGATGGTCAGGCCAACGATCAGGGTCCGCCGCGGGGCAGGCTCGTAGAACTTCGCGGTAGCCAGCGTACCCGCCGCATTGATCGCCACCGAACCGACGTACTGCTTGTCGAAGAGGTTCTGGATGCTCACCGTCGGCGACACCCATGCCATCGTGCCGAGGCCTTCGGCACCGCAGCGCAGATTGTAGACAGCGAAGCCAGCCGCCCGCGTTGAGTTCGCGTCATCCACGTACACCGCGCTCTTGGCAAGTGCCTCGATCGTGGCGAATACGGATGCATATCGCCACGTCGCGCTTCCTTGTAGTTGCTTCTCAGGGATGCCGGGAATCACGTGGCCGCCGAGCTGCGTGCCCGCCGCAGATACGAAGTCGCGAAATCTGAAGTGTGAGTACGTGTACGCGGCACTCAGCGCGAGCGTCCCGATCTCGGAGCCCCCCTCGACCTCGACGCCCTTCCGGCGCGTGCGGCCCGCATTTCGATAGTACGTGCGGCCGCTCCCCCCCGGCACCTCGAATGGAATGAGCTCGTCACGCACTTCCGTATCGAACAGCGCGATGTCGTACTGGAGCCGATAGAGGAGCGATCCCTTCACGCCCGTCTCGTACGTCGTCGAGAACTGCGGCTTCAGATCAAAATTGAGTCCGGCGTTGCCGTTAGGCTGATTGCCGAGCTCCGTCGTGGTCGGCGTCTCGAACGCCGATCCGGCGTTGGCGTACAGCGCCGAAAGCGCCGTGAGACGGACAACAGCACCGGCCATCGGGCTCACCGCGTGCAGGACGCGCGCGCCAGAATCGTCGCGGCCGTCGGACAGAAAGTGATCCTGGACCTCGAAGCGGATGTAGTCGGCGCGGATGCCGGCACTCAAATTCACCCGGCTGCCCGCCTGCAGCTCGTCGCGCACGAATGGCCCGACGCTGGAGACGATCTCTCGCTGATCGAGCTGCAACAGACCCTTCTCGGTCGGTTGCGTCGAAGCGCTCGGGCACGAGGCCGTCGTCGCCGCGACGGCGTTGCAGTTCGCCCAGTTCTTCCGCAGATCGTTCTGCATGGCCGCGTCGACGCCGACGCTAAAGCGCTGCCTAACGCCAAGCTCAAAAGGCAAGACAGCGCGCGCGCCGCCGCCGTACTGCACGCGCCCGACGTCGACGACGGCGAACGTCAGCGGATTGTAGAGATCGCGTGCTCCGCCGTAGATCTGGGCGAACAGTTCCCCATCGCGCGTTTCCGAGAGCGGATGGGTCGCCGACAGGCCGAATTGCAGCTGGTGGACGACCTTGCGCGCCACCTTCCGCACCGACGCCGAATCTGGCAGCCGTGGATTAGCGGTCAACTGCGCCAAGGTCAGCGCGCCCGGGTTTTGCGCCGTAGGCATGTCCAAGCCGAGCCCCTGAAAGACAAAGTCCGTCCCCCCAGCGCTCGCGCCAACGCGCAAATACCCGTTCGTCAATTCCTGACGTGAGTAAAGACGAAAGTTGTCCGCCAACGTATGTCCGACGTTGGCCTGGTAGAACACAGCGTCCGTGGAGCCTCCGACGTTGGCGGCGACGCGGCGTGTCCCGTAATCACCGAACCAGGAGCGCACCTGCGCCGCGACGGGTGCCATCGGCGGTCCCGCCGAACGAATATCGATGACGCCGCCGCCCGCATTGCCGTAGAGCGCCGACGCCGTACCGCGTATGGTCTCGACCCGGCCCACAGATTCGAGATCGAGATAGTCCACCGGTGTCTGGCCGTCGGGGAGCGTGAGCGGCATTCCGTCACGCAGGATGCGAACGCTGCGGACGCCGAATGACGAGCGAGCGCCAAAACCACGAATGGAGATGCGCGGATCTTGTGACGGATTATTCCGGCTCGCGACTGTGACACCGGGCAACAGAAAGAGTGTTTGGTCCAGGAGCAGATGGGTCTGGCCAGGGCGAGCGCTGTCGGGACGAGTCTCGGTGATGGCGAAGGGCAGGTCGAGCGGGGATCGTCCGACGTCGCGTGTCACAGTGATGACTGGCGGCAGCTTGGCGACGGAATCCTGCGCTCGCGCCGGGACAAGGGCAACGAGTGACGCGAGAAGAATCGCCGCGCGCCGAGCTCGATTTCGCGCGCTGTTTGAACCGCGTGAGATGTGATCCCTCGGCATCATCCGCATTATCCCTGATCTCATGGAGTTTCTGCTGCCGAGCACCCGTTCGACATCGCCGCGGTCACTCTCGAAAAGAATTCGCGCGCGATCGCTCGGACAGGCCAATCTACAAGCTCGCGCGCGCGTTCCCTTCTGCTATCGGCCGCTCCCGAGGTGCCGTGACACGACTCGACGACTATTTTGCGGGCAGACCCGGTAGCTCAGCTGGTAGAGCAACGGACTTTTAATCCGTAGGTCGCGGGTTCGAGACCCGCCCGGGTCATTCTCAAGGAGGCCGCCGCGGTTCGGCAACCTTCCCCCTCCAGGTCGCCGCCCCCATCCGAAGCATGCCTAACGTGTCGCCATGCGCGACTTGCGTGCGATTCAAACACAGAGGCGTGTCCACTATCGTATACAGGCACAATCCCGCTGTGCCAGCATGGAGACTTGGCGACCGTTTTTGCAGTGGCCTCGGGCATGCAGAATACATTGTATACAATTCTGCAGGGAGGACCAATGCGTAAGCTTCTGGGTGCACTCCTGCTCGCTGTCGCGGCGGCCTGCAACGATTCCACCGGGCCAGGGTCAGGGACTCTGAGCGGGAGCTACCAGCTCCGCACGGCGAACGGCGTCGTCGTACCCGGCATCGCCTCGCAAGACGTATCGGGCGTCTACGAAGTATTGCGCGGCCGCATTGTGCTGCGGAGTGACTTCTCGTTCGTCGACAGTCTCTCCGACCGCTTCACGCCTACCGGCGGCGCCGCACAGCCACGGATCGACGTCCGCATCGGCACATACGTACAGACTGGCAACAACGTCACCCTCAGCTTCAACAGCTCGACTGGCCTCGTGAGCTACTCGCTCACCTGGATCGATCCGAATACCCTGGCCTACGCTGAGCCCGAGCTGTCGCTGATCTACGCCAAGTAGGGCTGCAGTTTCGCGCGTGGGCGCCCTGGCGTGACGACATGAGTCGCTGGGCGGTCCGAATTGTCGAGCGAGCATCGACAGTCTCGGACCCTTTCCCGGCCGCCCGTGCACACAATCTGGTACGATCTCGTCCATCCCGGTGTGCCCGTCATCGAGAAGGTCATTCGCACCGTCATCGTATACGCGTTCCTTCTCATCGGGCTTCGATTGGCTGGGAAGCGCGAGCTCACGCAGCTCAATCCCTTCGATCTCGTCGTACTCCTGCTGCTCTCGAACACGGTTCAGAATGCCATCATCGGCGAGGACAACTCACTCGCCGGCGGCATTCTCGGAGCAGCAACGCTCCTCGTGTTGAACGGGGTGCTCGTTCGCCTGCTGTTCCGCTGGGGCAAGCTCGACACGATCGAAGGACGTCCGGACGTCCTGATCCGGAATGGCCACGTGATGCGATCGCACATGGAGCGCGAGCTGATTACGCTGGCCGAGCTCGAGGCGGCGGCGCGCCGTCAGGGGCTCGAGTCGCTCGCCCACGTGAAGCATTGCCGGCTCGAGACGGGGAGTTGGCCGGTGACGGGCGACCAGGGCGCCGCACCGAGGATGCTACTCGCCCACGCCGGGCGCGTCTCGAGCGAGAACCAACCGGCTCGGATCCGCGCGAGGCCGAGGGCGCGGGCGTCGAGTGCAAGGTCGAGCAACGACTGGCGGGCGCGCAGCTCCGGCGCGAGGCCGGCGTGATCGGCACAGATCGCCGCTTCCGGATTCGTTAGGCTGATCGGATCATCATCGAACAGCGATGGGGTGAGCGCGATCCGTCGCCGCGACAGCGGCATCGAGAGAACGTGGCGAACGAGCAAGTAGGGATCGACCGAGCGGGCATCGGCCCACTGCGCAAGGAAGCCTTCGCGAACCGATTCCGGGAGGTACGTCATCTCCTGCACGGCATCGACGAGCGGACGCGCGGCGCCGAAGATCATCGCGACGGGCGACATCGTCGTGTACCCGGTAATCGCCGCGTCCTGAACGGCCGAGAGGTAACCATCGGAGCGGCCTTCACGCGCGAGGGAAACGGCGACGAGCCAGTCGACACTTCGGGCGAACACCTCGGCCGGTCGCTCCTCGGTTGGGGTGCTGCCACGGCGCACGACACGGGCGGCCGCGAGATCTCGCATCGACGCGGCGAGCGGGCCGCGCTGCTCTCTCACCGCGCGGTCCGTGCTGTAGCCGCTGCCCGCGTACAGGCTGCGAGCCGCCTGCCAATCCAGGTCATGCGCGAGCTCGTGTGCCAGCGTTCCCGACGAAGAGAAAACCGACATCCTGATGGTGCGAGTCGACGGATCGTGAAGCGCGAGAATCGTATCGGGCAGACCGGTGGCGGCGACGGCGATGCGAAGCCCGGCCACGGAGAGCCCGCCAAGGACGCGCTGCATATCGCGTAGGCTCGTACCGATCATGCGCAAGTAATACGGTTGCCAGTCGCGTCGGACGTCTCGATCGAATGCGACCCCGGCCAGTCCGAACTCGGCGCGCAGATCGGCGACGCTCGGTGCCGGTAAGCCGGCAAACCATGGCTCCTCTTGCGCCATCGCGCGCAGCGCCGTCGCCGCCGCGAGGACTGCGAGCGCACCGGTTCTCCTCACCGTATCGCCGCTCGACACGAGCAAACCGAATTCGCCGGCCAGCGTCTCAGCGTTCACGCTGGTCGATGCAAACTGTCCACGCGCGCGCTGAATTTCGGCCGGCGCGTCCGGCGCGAGGAGCATCGACCGGTGTGTTCGAACGGTGACAGCAACGGGGGGTTCAGGAGGCTGCATGAGGCCCAAGCTGACGAGCCGAGCCGAAGTGGCGACGCCAAGCAACGATGAATACGCTCCATCAGCCGCGCGCGAGCCGCTGTCCGTGGCCTGGCGCAACGCCCGAATGGACTCGAGGAGACGCGGAACCGCAGCCATCGCGCTCGCTTGGACTTGCTCATCGAGGGGCTCACCAGCCGGACGCTCGACCACGAAGGAGCGACTGCGTCGTCGCCTAACGAGCTCGCCGAGAGGATCGACGTGGCGCCCATCGGCGTCGCGGAGCAGATCGCGGAGGTCGGCCTGCGCCAGGGCACGATCACGCAGGAGCGCTGCCGCCTGCGCGGCGATGGCGTCCCCCTGGTCGCCTACCGTTCGCTCGCCGGCGGCCAGCGCGTACGCCAGGCGCACGGTGAGCTCGCCAGCTCGTGGGTCGCGCGCCGACTCGATGGTTCGCTGGATGAGGGCCAACTGGGCGCCGCCGCCAGAGGGGGCGTCGACGGCATCGCCGACGGAGGGATCGATGACGTACGCATCGCCGCGACGAAGCCTGGCAAGGATGGCCCAGGCGACGCGCGATCGAGTGGAATCGTCGAGGCGCGGATCGGAGAGCGCGAAGTCAACGAGTCGAAACGGACTGCCGAGGCCGAGTCGCAGCCGCTCCAAATAGCCGAGCGCAATTGTCGTGACGGAATCAGCGTGCGCGGGAACTCTGGCGACGCGAGCGAGCACCACGACCGAATCGTAGTATGCGGCAGCGCGCCGCATGTGGGCCGCGGCGTCGCCACTCATCTCCGGGCGCGCACGAAGCCAGCCGAACGCCGAAACGACGGCCAGCAAGCTCGCCGTGACGAGCAGCGAGAATCGACGGTGGTTCCCGAAAATCGCCATCACTGGTCAGTACCCGTGCCGATGGCGAGGGTTGCCCAAATCGCGCACGTTTCCCTCCTCGTGCAGCATGCGTCTATCGTCCATCACGCCATGATGCGAACTCCATTCAGTTCGACAACGCGACTCACACTGATCGCTTGGGCCCTGCTCGGAACTTCGCTGCGCGCACAAGCGCGATCGGAGTCAATGCCACCGACGACGAGCGCGCGCGACTCAGCAGCTTTGAGCGTAGCTCCCCGGCGACCGGAGATCGGATCGCTTGTCCTCCTTTCCTTTAGACGCTCCAACTCGCCCGGCGATTCCATCGTTTCCATAGGCGGATGGATGGCCGGAGAGCCCCTGCACTTCCATTCGGACAC
>QHUV01000367.1 GCA_003222065.1 Gemmatimonadota bacterium
ATTCACGAACCGCCGCGGAGCAATTCGCGGCGGTTTTTGCTTCTGTGTGCATCAAAGTCTGAAACTGCTCATCACGGATCACCCGGATGCAGACGGATTTGTGATCTGCTCATTCGGTCTCCGTTTGCCTAGCACTCGGTAATGGTGTGCACGGTGGCCGAAGTGCAATAAGAGACCAAGGTCGAGATTCAGCGCTGTCACGTAATTGAGGAGCCGTCGTTTGGCCCCCTCTTGCAGCGTATGATTCGCCTTGATTTCGACTACGACGCGATGCTCGACGAGCAGGTCCGCCCGGTGGCGACCCACGAGATCTCCCTCAAAGTAGATCTCGAATGGTACCTGTCGCTTGACGTACACGCCTCGATTGCGCAGCGCGACATACATCGCTCTTTCATATACACTTTCGAGGAAACCAAAGCCAAGCGTGTTGTAAACAACGAAAAATGCTCCGATGATCTTCCCACTTGTCTCACCATCAATGAGTTCTCGCGGTGGCGGGACCGAGTTGGGCACGGAGTCATCAGCATTCATCAGAGTAATCCGTGATGAATTTCGCTTGGACCGGCATCCAAAGCCTGCACGCCACATCTAAACCCTGATTAAGCTTCCACGGTCGCCAGCCGAGCCCGAACCATCCTATGGCCCAAACAAGCAGCTTCGACGTCACCACTGGCGTCGACCTTCAAGAGGTCGACAACGCCGTCAATCAGGCGCAGAAAGAGATCGCTCAGCGCTATGACTTCAAAGACTCCAAGGCATCGATCGAGTTCAAGCGGGCGGAGTCGATGCTCGTGCTCATTGCCGACAGCGACTTCAAGATGCGGGCGCTGTTCGACGTCCTGCAGTCCAAGCTGATCAAGCGCGGCGTGCCGGTGAAGAATCTCGACATTGGCGAGACGAAACCGGCTGGCGGTGACACCGTGCGCAAGGAGATCAAGCTCAAGACCGCGCTCGACTCCGACACCGCCAAGAAAGTCGCGGCGGCCATCAAGGACGCGAAGCTCAAGAAGGTCCAGGCGGCGATCCAGGGCGATCAGGTCCGGATCTCATCGCCCTCAAGGGACGACTTGCAGGGCGCGATTCAACTCCTCAAGAGCACGGATTTCGGAGTGGAACTGAAGTTCGGCAACTACAGGTGACGGCGAGCCGAGGTGCACGCGAGCCGCGCTTGGTAGACCGGCGCCGGCCCCCGCGACAGCTTTTAAGTTCCTAGCACACAAGCATCCAGCACCTCAGCCAATAGCTCCGTTGAAGTTCTCCCTCGTCACACTCGGCTGCGACAAAAACACCGTCGACAGTGAGCGCTATGTAGCTCAGCTCACGGATTCCGGCGCGGAATTCACGACCGATCTCGCGGAGGCCGAGGTCATTGTCGTGAATACGTGCGGCTTCATCGACGCCGCGAAGAAGGAGTCGATCGACGCGCTCGTCGAAGCGGGCCGACTCAAGGAGCACGGCACCTGCCGGGCCGTCGTCGGCGTCGGCTGCATGGTGCAGCGCCACAAGGACGAGCTGATCGACGCACTGCCGGAAGTCGACCTCTTTCTGGGTACGACAGAAATCGATCGCCTAATTCCGGAGCTGCACGAGCGCGGCTTCATCGAAGACAGACCGGTGATACATCCGGGTGTACGGCTCTTCACGGGCGACCTGCCGCACGTGCGCTATCTCAAAGTGAGCGAGGGATGCGACCACGGCTGTGCGTTCTGCGCGATTCCTCTGATGCGCGGCCGGCACCGCTCGTTCGAGCTCGGTGAGCTCGTCAGGGAAGCTCAACTCCTCGAGGCGCAGGGTGCGGTCGAGGTCAACCTCGTCGCGCAAGATCTCGCGCACTACGGCCGCGATGTGCGCGATGGCAACGGCCTTCCGGAGCTGCTCGAGGCGTTGCTTGCCGAGACGACGTTGCCCTGGTTGCGTTTGCTCTACGTGTACTCGGCAGGCCTAACGCCGAAGCTGCTCGAGATCATGGCGCGCGAGCCGCGCGTCCTGCCGTATGTCGACATGCCGATTCAGCACGCGTCGGACGAGGTACTGAAACGCATGCGGCGTCCGGAGCGGCGCCAAGTGATTCGCGAGCGCGTCGCCCACATCCGTGAGGTCGTTCCCGACGTCGCGATCCGCACGACGTGTATCGTCGGCTTCCCCGGCGAGACGGACGAGGACTTTGAGCTTTTGCTCAACTTTCTCGAGGAGACGCAATTCGAGCGCGTCGGAGCGTTCACGTATTCGCCGCAGGAGGGTACACACGCCGCCGCGCTGGCAGACGACGTCCCCGATGCCGTCAAGCGCGAACGGCTCGAGCGCCTCACAGAGCTGCAACGGGTCGTGACCGCGGAGCGTTACGAGTTGCGCGTCGGTCGGGTCGCGCGCGCGATCGTCGATCGAGTGGAAGGGGGCGGCATCGTGCAGGCGCGCACGCTCTGGCAGGCCGATGACATCGATGGCGTGACGCGGCTCGCCGGCGCGGCTGCAGTGCGACCCGGCAGCTTGGTGGACGTGGCGATCGAAAGCGTTGTCGATGACTACGATTTTCAGACGACACTCGTGCGCATTATCTCCGCTCCGCCAGCAAAGCCGACACGCGTGCGCGCGTTGCCGGTCCTCACGGCGTCCGCGGGCAGCTACGGACGATGACGGGCGCCACCGACACGGCGTCTCGTCAGCTCATGTCTCGCGCCCGGGAATTGTTCCCGGGCGGCGTCAACTCGCCGGTGCGCGCATTCGGCGGCGTCGGCGGTGAGCCTTTCGTTGTCGAGCGGGGCGAGGGATCGCGTATTTGGGACGTGGATGGCAACGAATACATCGACTTCGTGTTGTCGTGGGGGCCGCTCATCCTCGGTCACGCGCCGCGCGTGGTTCTCGACGCGCTCGAAGACACCATGCGCCGCGGTACCAGCTTCGGTATTCCAACCGAGTTGGAGGTGCGGCTGGCGGAACTGATCGTCGATCGCATGCCGCACGTCGAGATGCTGCGCTTCGTCTCGAGCGGGACGGAGGCGACGATGAGCGCCATTCGCGTCGCCCGCGCCGTCACGAAACGCGACGTCATCCTCAAGTTCGACGGATGCTATCATGGCCACGCGGACTCCTTTCTCGTTAGGGCAGGGTCCGGTGTCGCGACACTCGGCCTTCCCAATTCGCCCGGTGTTCCGGAGGCGCTGGCGTCGCTCACGCTCACCGCGCCCTTCAATGACCTTGCGGCCGTCGAGCGCGCGCTCTCGCAACACGACGTCGCCGCGGTGATCGTCGAGCCCGTGATCGGCAACGCCGGCTTCATTCCGCCAGACCCCGAATTCTTGCCTGGCTTACGGACGCTGACCGACCGATTTGGAGCGTTGCTCATCTTCGACGAGGTCATGACGGGTTTTCGCGTTGCGTATGGTGGCGCGCGCGAGCGATTCGGCACCGTTCCCGATCTCACGACGTTAGGCAAGGTGATCGGCGGTGGACTTCCCGTTGCCGCATACGGCGGCCGCCGCGAGACGATGGAGTGTGTCGCGCCCTCGGGGCCGGTTTATCAAGCCGGCACGCTCTCCGGTAATCCGTTGGCGATGGCGGCTGGCATCGCGACGCTCACGTCGCTGACGCCCGACCTGCACGATCGCATTTCGGCGCAGACGCTGCGGCTCGTGCGCGGCCTCGTCGAGAGCGCGGCACGACATCGAGTGCCGTTCAGCGCGAATGCCGCTGGTAGCATGTGGGGATTCTTCTTCCGCGCGGAGCCGGTGCGAAGCTTCTCGGACGCGAAGACCGCGCACGCGGAACATTTTCGCCGCTTCTTTCATGCGGCGTTGGAGCTGGGCGTGTATCTCGCGCCCTCGCCCTTCGAGGCGGCGTTCATGTCGGCGGCGCACTCGAATGACGATATTGCGCTCGCGCTGGAGCGGCTCGACGAGGCGATGCGCCGCATAGGCGCCTCGTGAGGCGGTTGCGCGTTAGGCATCTTGCGGTC
>QHUV01000368.1 GCA_003222065.1 Gemmatimonadota bacterium
GGATCGTGTCGTAGCATAACGAGCCAGTAATCCCGCGCTTCGAGGGATCGCTCCAGCCACGTGAGAGCAGTGTCATCGTCGCCAAGCCAATGGTGCACGATGGCGATGCCGAGAAGCGGGATGGGCTCGTGCGGCGCGCGCTGCTCGATCTCGCGCACGAGGCGCCGCGCTTCCGCCATTTCGCCGAGCGCGACGAGGGCTTGTCCGAGGTTACAGCTCGCCCACCGGTCTCTCACGTTCAGCTCCAAGGCGCGCTTGAATTCGGCGCGCGCTTCCTTCAAGCGCCCGGCGTAAAACAGACAAAAGCCGAGCACCCGCCTCAACTCGGCATCTTGAGGGTGCTTCGAGACGCCCGGCTGGAGCTCGCGAATTGCCTGTTCCCAGCGGCCGGCAAAGATCAGGATCCACGCCAGGTCGTACGCGGCGTATTTGGAGAGGGGGTCGAGCGCACGTGCGCGCTCCATCGCGCCAATGGCGTCGGCGAACTTTCCTTGTGCCGCCAGCGCGTAGCCAAGGCAGAAATGCGCATGGTAGAGTCCGGGCGCGAGCTCTAGCGCGCGACGTGCTCGTGCCTCCGCCTTTTCGAAATCCCACTCGAACCAGAGCGCGCAATGGGCGCGCATGACGAGTGCGAGCGCATCGGTCGGATCGATGGCGAGAGCACGTTCGGCGGCCTCGCGCGCGCGAGGGAATGCGTCCCGCGGCCGGAGCGCGCCGTAGATGCCGAAGAGAGTGAACGCCATCGCGATTCCGGCGTGAGGCGCCGAGAACTCTGGGTCCAAGCGTATCGCTTCCTCGAAGCATGGAAGGGCCTCGCGCATCCCCTCCGCCCGCTGCTCAACGAGGTGACGGCCGCGCAGATACAGCTCGAACGCGTCTGGATTCACCGCGGCGCGGCGCCCGTGCCCTCCGCCAATGATGAGCGAGCCGGGCTTCTCGCCACCGGTGAGCCTGCGCTCCAACGCCTGCGCGATGGATTGCGCGATGTCGTCCTGCAGTGCGAAGATGTCGGCAAGTTCTCGATCGTACCGTTCACTCCACAAGGTCAATCCGTCGCTCGCACTGACGAGCTGCACGGCGATGCGCACGCGGGAGCCGGCGCGACGCACCGTTCCCTCGAGCACGGATGTGACGCCAAGCCGGTCGGCGATGGTACGCAGATCCACGCTCTGGCCCTTGAAGGCAAAGGACGACGTTTGCGCAGCGACACGTAAGCCGTGCATCCGAGTGAGAGCGCTCAATACTTCCGCCGCGATGCCGTCCGAGAAGTACTCGTTGTCTGGTTCGGAGCTGAGGTTCGTGAGCGGGGGGACCGCGACCGACGGCAGTGTCGCGTCCCAGGGAGCCCCGGTGTCGGGCGTGATCGTCGCCGCTATCGCGGCAAGCGCGCCGACCGCGCTCGCCTCCACCGATTCGAGCTCCGCGAGCAGATCCGCGCCTGCGCTCCACCGCGCCGCTGGATCCTTGGCCAGGCAACGCATAACGAGTGACACGAGCCCGCGCGGCAGCTCCGGTCGTACATCAGCGAGCGACCTCGGCATCTCGGTGACATGAGCCGCCATCAGCTCGGCGCTGCCACGCTTCCCCGCAAAGGGGTGCGCTCCGGCGAGTAGCTCGTAGGCGACGACTCCGAATGAATACACGTCGGCGCGTGCGTCGACGTCGGGATCGCCGGCGACTTGCTCTGGAGCCATGTAGGCTGGTGTGCCTAACGCGAGGCCGACGCTGGTGAGCTCACTCTCGCTCGTCTTCGTCGGCGCCTCCGAGCCGGACCGGGCGACGCTAATCGCCTTCGCGATACCGAAGTCAGTGAC
>QHUV01000369.1 GCA_003222065.1 Gemmatimonadota bacterium
GCTTCTGCCTCACGACGACGAGCCTCGATCTCATCGGGCGTGCAAAAGCATCGATACGCGGCGCCGCGCTCCAGCAGTCGCTGCGCGTCGGCACGATGCTGCGCGAGGTTCGCTCCCTGATGCACGACCTCTTCGTCCCACTCCAATCCAAGCCATCGCAGCCCCTCGAAGATGATGCGGGTGCTCTCATCGGTGCTGCGCGTGCGGTCAGTATCCTCGACGCGCAGCAGGAACTGGCCGCCGTAGTGCTTGACGAAGAGCCAATTGAAGAGAGCCGTACGCGCAACGCCGACGTGTAGATAGCCGGTCGGCGACGGGGCGAATCGTAGTCGGTGCATGTGCGAAAAATTACTCGACTGTCATCCTAGGGGAGCGAAGCGATGACAGAGCCGCGGCGAGAGGCGCAGGAGCGAAAGCGAACAGCATCTCACTCTACGGGAAGCCCCCGCGCCTGCGGCGCGGGGGCTTCACGGAGAGGGAGGGATTCGAACCCTCGATACAGGTGTTAGCCCGTATAACGGTTTAGCAAACCGCCGCCTTCAGCCTCTCGGCCACCTCTCCTGAGAACTAAAAAACGGCCAATCGGCCGAACGCGCAATCTAATTCGCGCCGCGATGATCCAGCAACCCGCGCAGGAGCCAAGCGTTACGAACCGCCGTAGCGGCGAGTCCTTCTAGCGATGATCCGCGAACCCGTGGTCGACCCGCCCACGCTCGCGCCATTCGCATTGCCGAGCGAGGGGCGCGCGATTCCAACGCTCGACGGCGCACTCGCGGCGGCGCTCGAGCGTGTTACGGGCTTGGCCTCGACGGTCTTGCGCGTGCCGACGGCCTTTGTCGCCCTGCTTGGGAGTGACCGACGGTGCTTCGCCGGCGGCCCGGCCGTACCCCGCTGGCTGGCGCACGATCCCGGTACGTTGTTTCGCTCTGGTCTGTCGGGTCGCATCCTCATGTCGGAGCAGCTGACAGCCTTGCGTGATGCGCGGGCTGATCCCTCACCCGGTGTTGCGACGACAGCGCGAGATTTCGGCGTCGCCGGCTTCCTCGGCATGCGTCTCGTCTCTGCCGACGGTGAGGCAACAGCGATCTTTTGCGCGGTCGACGTCGAGCCGCGAGACTGGACCGCGGAAGAGACGCGTCTGTTTCGCGAGATCGCTATCTCGGCGCTCACGGAGATCGAGCTGCAGCGCCGCACCGCTGACGCCGAGCGCATCGAGCAGCAGTTGCGTCACGACGCTTTGCACGATCGCCTGACCGGTCTGCCGAACCGCGCATTCTTCGTCGAGCGTGTACGCATCGCTGTCGAGCGCGCGAGGCGCAATCCGGACGAATGCTTCGGCGTGCTGTTCCTCGACCTCGACAACTTCAAGGCGATCAACGACAGTTTCGGCCATGTCGCCGGCGACGAGCTGTTGTTAGAAGTCTCGCGCCGTCTCACGGGCTGCCTCCGCTCGCTCGACATGCTCGCGCGCCTCGGTGGAGATGAGTTCGCGCTACTCCTCGAGAACATTCGCGAGCCGAGCGACGCGGCGCGCGTTGCCGAGCGTCTGCAGGCCTCGTTGCAGACCCCGATCACTGTCGGAGAAGACGAAGCGTATACGTCGGTGAGTCTCGGCATCGCCGTGCACAGCGAGGCCGATGACCACCCGCAACATTTGCTGCGCAGCGCGGATCTCGCGCTGTACCGTGCGAAAGAGCAGGGACGCGCGCGCTTTCAAGTGTTCGATCCCCGCATGCACGAGGAAGCCGTGCGACGGCTTCGACTCGAGACCGATCTGCGACGAGCGTTGGAGCGAAATCAATTTCGCCTGCATTACCAGCCCGTCGTGTCCTTGGATACGGGTCGCATCGTCGCCGTAGAAGCGCTCCTTCGCTGGGAACATCCGGAGCGCGGTCTCGTGCCGCCGGGCGAGTTCATTCACGTCGCCGAGGAAGCGGGCATCATCTCGGAGATCAGCCGCTGGGTATTGGAGCAAGCGTGCCGGCAGTGCCAGAGCTGGCGTCGCGACCATGGCGACGACGCGCCGGAATCGGTGTGGGTGAACCTATCGATGCGTCAACTCGCTGAGGGCGGTCTCGCACGCCAGGTGAGCGAGGTGCTGCAGTCGCTGCGTTTCGAGGCAAAGCGATTGACCTTGGAAGTGACCGAGAATCTGCTCGTCGAGAACGTCGACGTGTCGCTGCGCACGCTGAGTGAGCTGCACGAGCTCGGCGTGCGCGTCTTCATGGACGATTTCGGCAGCGGCCACTCGTCGTTAGGTTTTCTCGACCGGCTGGCCATCGACGGCATCAAGATCGACCGCAGCTTCATCGGCCATCTCGGCGCCGGTGACCGTCCGCTGCAGCTCGTGCGCACGATCGTCGCGCTCGTGCGCGGCCTCGGCTTCATCCCCATCGCCGAGGGCGTGGAGACCGAAGAGCAACTGCGGCTGCTGCGCGACATGGGATGCGAGTTCGCGCAAGGATTCCATTTTTCCCGGGCCGTCCCGCCGGATGGAATCGCCAAGCTGCTCAAAGTGCGCGTGCGCTGGTAGCCGCGCCGGCCTGCTCCGCGCTGTATCTTCGCAGGAACCCAAACGCCGCTCGACAGGCTTGATCTAGTCGCGGCCAGCGCTCAGCGTTCGGGTCCGTGACTGGCTCGCCGTTTGCCATGACGGCATTCCTCTGCGGAGAAGCACATGCTCGTTCGGAGTCCGGGTTTCGCCCGCGTTGGGGCGGCATGGTGTATCGCCGCGATGACGCTGAGCGCGTGTAAGGGCGGCGAGAAGATGATCACGCCACCGAACACCGCAAAGCCATGCGGTAGTGGTGGAACGGTTCAGCTGTCGACACTCCAAGCGGCGACCATCCCGTGCTCTGCCGGCACGACCGTCACGCTGCCGGGTGGTGGCGCGAGCTATCTGGTGGTTCCGCAATACGCGACAGGCAACGCTGTGAATCGCGCCGTCAGTTATACCCTCGGTATCGCCGGTGGCGCTACGGCGAGCATCGTCGAGGCGAACGGTCCGTCCTTGGCGGTCGTGCCTCAGTTGGGCGGAACG